>DATFWL010000145.1:0-27041 GCA_035259385.1 Vicinamibacterales bacterium
CGGTCCCACGTCCATCACTGTTCCGGCCTATACCGAGGCGTGCGGAGGCGGGACATGCATCCCGCAGGCCGGCACGACCAGGACGCTCGATTCGCTGGCCGACCGGCTGATGTACCGGGCGGCCTATCGCAACTTCGGCGACCACGAATCGATCGTGGTCAACCATGCGGTGACCGCAGGTGCAAGCGTCGGAGTGCGCTGGTACGAACTGCGCGGCGTCACGACAACGCCCACGCTGTTTCAGTCCGGCACCTTCGCACCTGATTCGAATTTCAGGTGGATGGGCAGCGCGGCGATGGATCGAGCGGGCAGCATAGCGATCGGCTACTCGGTCTCCTCGTCTGCGCTCAAGCCGCAGATCCGGGTCACCGGCCGCCTCGCGGGAGATCCCGCCGGCCAGCTGACGCTGGGCGAGACGACGATCGTCGCCGGCGCCGGTTCGCAGACCGGAACGCTGAGTCGCTGGGGCGACTACTCGTCGATGTCGATCGATCCGGTCGATGACTGCACGTTCTACTACGCGACGGAATACATTCCGGCGAACGGCACCTTCAACTGGCGGACGCGCATTGCGGCGTTCACGCTCACGTCGTGCACGCTGGACTTCGCGCTGTCGGCCTCACCCGCCACGCTGACTCTCGCGGCGGGCGCGACCGGAACAAGCACCGTCACGGTCACGCCGACCGGCGGCTTTGCCGGATCGGTGGCGCTGACAGTCAGCGGCGTGCCGGGCGGCGCAAGCGCGACGCTCGCGCCACCGTCTACGACGTCAACCTCGGTTCTCACAGTCGACGCCGGCACGGCTTCTCCGGGAACGTACCCGCTGACGGTCACCGGCACGAGCGGCGCATTGACGCACATGACGACGCTCACGCTCACGATCCCGTCGCCGCCGCCGCCCGCTGACTTCTCGTTGTCGGCGTTGCCAACGACGGTGACCGCGACACAGGGCGGCAGCGGGACAACGACGATTACAGTGACTCCGCAGAACGGCTTCAATGGGTCGGTGGATCTCAGCGTCACCGGACTACCGGCAAACGCGCTGGCCTCGTTCAATCCGACGCCGACCACAGACTCGTCAGTGTTGACCTTGACGATAGACGCCGGGACGCCGGTCGCCACCTATCCGCTGACGGTCACCGGGACCAACGGCGGCACCCCGACACACACGACGGACGTCTCGTTGAACGTCACGACGACGACGACGCCGCCGGCACCGTCGTTCTCGCTATCCGTCTCGCCGACGTCGCTGACTGTTCGGCGTGGAAGGAGCGGAAACTACACGGTGACCGTTACGCGAGCCGGCGGCTTCACCGGCGCCGTGGCGCTCTCGGTGACCGTGCCGCAATCCGGCGTGACCAGCACGTTCACTCCGGCAACTGTGACGGGGACCGGCTCGACGCTGAGGATCACGGCGTCGGGGAACGCGTCGCGCACGACGGCTCCCATCACGATCACTGGCACGAGTCCCGGCGTACCGGACGCGACCACGACCGCGACGCTGACCATCCGCTGATCTGAAACAACACGGCGCTCGCGCGGAGCCAATCCGCCGAGCGCCGTTCGTCGTCTGAGAGAGTATGCAGCTGGCCATTCGCACGAGGCGCGTGCTTGCGGCGATGCTCATCGGTTTCGCGACGCCGGGTTGCGCAACGGCGACCGCGCCTGCGCCCGTGGAGACGGCGGTGAAGTCTGGTCCGTGGGGTGGGCAGCACATTGCGATGACCGTCGCCGCCTCGGGGACGGACATCGAGTTCGACTGCGGCAAGGCAACCGTTCCCGGCGCGATCGAGACCGACAACAACGGCGCGTTCACGGCCGCCGGTACGTTCCAGCCGGAGCGGCCCGGCCCGACGAGGCCCGACGCGCCGCCGCCGCGGCCGATGCGCCTGTCGGGAACGGTGAAGGACGACAGCATGCAAGTGACCATCGTCCTCACCGATCAGAACGAAGAAGTGGGCACGTTCAGCCTCACGTTCGGCGGGGCGCCGCGCCTGGTCAAGTGCCGCTGAATCCGGCTCTCTGACGCCTTTCGACGCCGCCTCTGATCCATAATCCGCTTCATCCGTGGACGCACGCAGTTCCTGAGGTGGACGTGGATCTCAATCGCAGACAATTTATCGAAGCCGCGTCGGGGGCGGCGGTGTTTCTGCCGCTGAGCACGCAGGGTCCGTCGATCGATCCCGACGATCCGCTGGGCGTGCGCCGCGATTTTCCGGTCGTCCGCGACGGCTTGTACCTGAACTCCGCCTACATCGCGCCCGTTCCTGCGCCGGTCGCCGACGCGGCACGCCTCTTTGCGGAGCGGAAGGCTTCCAAACCAATCCCGCTCGACGAGATGCTGAAGAAGACCGACGACGTGCGCCGGCAGTTCGCGCGACTCGTCGGCGCGGAGGCGGACGAGATCGGATTCCTCTACGCGACCAGCGAGGGCGAGAACATCGTCGCCTCGGCTCTCGATCTGAAGGCCGGCGACAACGTCGTCGTCGACGAGCTGCACTACAACACGTCGTTCGTTCTGTACCGTCACCTGGAGAAGACACGGCACATCGAGCTGCGGATCGTGAAGCATCGCGACGGCCGCGTGATGGCTGAAGATTTTGCGCGCGCGGTGAACGATCGGACGCGGCTGGTGTCGGTCGCGTGGGTCTCGCATCAGAACGGGTTCAGGCACCAGATGCGGCCGCTCGCCGACCTGGCGCACGCGCACGGCGCGCTGTTCTACGCCGACGCGGTGCAGGCGCTCGGAATGTTTCCCGCCAGCGTGCGCGACGCCGGCGTGGACTGCATGACGAGCGGGACCTACAAATGGCTGCTCGGCGGCTTCGGTGTCGCGCCGTTCTACATCCGTCGCGAGCTGCTCGAGAGAGTCCGCGTCGATCGGCTCGGCGCCCTGCACGTCGAGAAGGAGCTGGGTGACCACCGATACGAGATCTACGGCTCGGCAAAGAAGTTCGAGTACGCGACGCTGCCGTTTGCCGAGATCTATCAGCTGGCCGCGGCGCTCAGCTACCTGGAAGGCGTCGGTGTCGACCGCATCGAGCGCCACACCGTGGCGCTCGCCCGTGAGCTTCGCGAAGGACTCGCGGCACTCGGCTTTCGGCTGTTCACGCCGCCCGACAACGACTCGTCGATCGTCAGCGTGCATGTGGATCGGAACCAGGATCGCGCGCGGCAGGTGCTGGAAGGGAATCGCGTGCAGGTCAGCTTCCGCGAGAGGGGATCGCTGGTGCGCGTGTCGCCGGCGCTCTTCAACACGCGCGGTGAAATCACACGCTTTCTCGGTTACGCGAAGAGTTTCGTGTGAAGCCGCGGTCTGGCGTGCGTGCTCTGCTTCGAACGTGTGGCGTGCTGGCCGCAGCCGGCTCGATCGTCGCCGCGGCGATGGCGCAAGGCAACCCCGACGCCGCGGCGATCAAGAATCCGGTCGCGTCAACGCCGGAGTCGATCAGCGACGGGAAGCGCGTCTATCAACGCTACTGCGCGAGTTGCCACGGCGCCAACGCCGAGGGGGGCGCTGGAAACGACCTCATTCCGGCGGCTCCCGATCTCACCGACAAGGAGTGGAAGCACGGCTCGACCGACGGCGAGATCTTCGCCGTGATCAAGAACGGCGTCCCGCCGGATCTGAACATGATCCCGTTCGGCGATCAGCTCAAGGACCAGGAGATCTGGAACGTCGTCAACTACCTCCGATCGGTGGCCAAGAGAAATTAAGAATTAAGAAGTAAGAATTGAGAATTCGTGATCACAACCGGGCAGCGTGGCCGCGTGACGCGAATTCCTAATTCTCAATTCCCTAATTCTTAATTGCGGATCACTTTGCGAGCGGGTCCGGGCGCACCTGGAATTTCAGCAGCTTGCTCGTCGTCCCTCTGCCACCCTCCATGTGGAACGGCGCGCGTGTCGAGATGCTGGTCCAGATACCCTTGCCCTTCCAGCCCGCTTTGGCGTCGTCGATGCGGCCGTCGATGCCCTTCGCGTAGAAGCCCATCGGGTATGGCACGCGGAAGGTCACGAACTTCCCGTCGACGAGCGCCAGCAGCCCTTCCGACAGGTTGCCGGTCGCCAGCGGGATGTCCTTGCCGAGGCCGAGCATGTCGAAGCGATCGACGAAGTCGTAGTACGCCGAGTCGGCGCTGGCCGAGTCGACGGCGCCCTGGTAGTTCGGCCCGGGCAGCGGATAGAGCGCCCAGCCTTCCGGGCATTGCTGCCCGGTCGCCGTCGGTCCGTTGAGCGGACCCTTGCACTTGCGCCGATCGAAGCTGGCCAGGTGTCCACTCGACAGCACCGTCCAGACGACGCCGTTGCTGTCGACGTCCATGCCACGCGGCGCAAACCCCTGCGCGCTCGCCTTCGGGTTGTTCCACGGGACCTCGTAGATTTCCGAGAGCGCCGTGGCCGGCGGGTTGGATCCCGGCACCAGTCGAACGAGTGAGCCCGGCATGCCCTGCACCGAGCCCCAGATCGATCCGTCGACCGGACTCGGCGCGACACCGTAGAAGGGCGCGTTGATGCGGCGGTCCTTCGCCGGATCGGGCGGCTGATCGGGCTCGGTGTAGGCGTCGCGCTTGCCGTTGCCGTTCGTGTCGAGGACGAACACCGTCCAGCCTTGCGCCTTCTGCTCGTCGTGCGTCTTGTCGTAGATCTTCGTGTCGAACCAGCCCTCGACGGGGCCGCCGCCGGTGAACCAGAGGACGCCGTTGTTGTCGAAGTTGAGGTGATGCGTACCGAAGCAGGTATCGATCGTCGTCACCTGCCTGCTCTTCGGATCGTAGATCTGCATCTGGCGTCCGCTCTGCGCGATCGGGAACGCCATCGCGGACGGATGACTCGATCCCTGCTGGCAGAACGCCGGCGTCGCGTTGGGGCGGATGCGCGCCGCGATCCACACGCGCGCCTGTTCGTCCATCGCGAAACTGTGAGCGGTGGTCTGCGCGGTCCAGATCGCTTCGTCGCCCCAGTACGGCGACGACTGCGCCGGCGGATTGTTCGCCTGGCTCGGTGTCTTCGGGTCGCGCACCTGCAGCTTGATCTGCGTCGTCGCGTTGTGGAGCGGATCCACGACCGGCATGTAGTCGGCGCTCTCTTCGAGCGCGCCGTACACCGGCCCGTTGGCGTTGACCGTCGGATTCCGCTTGTCGCTGCCGATCTCGTCGTGCAGATACACTTTCGGATCGGCCCAGTCCCACATCGTGACGACGACGTTGCGCTCCTTGCCTTGCGGCCGCGCCGGCGCCGTCTCCGGCAGCTTGCCCTTGGCGATCTGATCGGTCCAGTCCGCGTACATCGCGAGCGCCCGGTTGCGGCCGACCTGCGTGAAGCGCGCGCTCATCGCGCCGCCGGCCTGGCCGGCCTGGATCCGGCGGTCCCACGCGAGCGCCGAGGTGTCGAACTTGCCCAGGCTCGTCGGAATCTCGCGCGTCGCCTTGTTGCCCAACTGATGGCAGCCCGTGCAGCCGTCGGTGTTGACCACCTGACGGATCCACTCCCCCTGGCTCTTGATGTTCGGCGAGATGCCGTTGCCGCCCGGTCCGGTGCCGGGGAAGTCGTTCTTCGGCGGCAAGTGCAGCAGCGAGAACCAGTAGAGCGCCGGATAGTACTCGGCAGCCGACTTCGCGTTCGGCGCCGGCACCGCAGTGAGGTTCACCGTCTTGCCAGGCGCGGCGGACTTCTTCGGTGAATCGACGAGGCCGTAGCCGCGGACCCAGACGTTGTAGTCCCCTTTCGGAAGATCCGGGATCAGGTATCGCCCCTGATCGTCGGTGACGACGATCTTGCGCAGCGTCGTCGCGAGGCCGGTCGACTCCGCGATCACCCAGACGCCGGCTTCCGGACCGCGCGCACCGGCGACAACGCCGCCGATGTCGTCGGCGTCGAGGGCGACCGTCGCCTGCGCCGCGACGCGCGTCCGCTCGCCCGAGAACGAGATCGCGGCAATCGTCGCCACGGCGACGCTTGCGACCGAAACGCAGAATGATGTTCGGGTCATGAAGACCTCCGCTACTGGAGAACCGGAGACGGGGACACCCTAAACGGCCGCGGTGGCGTTGTCAACGCCGTCATCGGCTGACGTGCTGAAAATACGCAGGCAGGCCGGGCCTGGTGTCCTGCAGGATCTCGACAATCGCCTGCCGATCGGCGAGCGTGAGCGCGGCACGGTACCGATCACCGTGCTCGTCGCCGGAGAGCACCTGCCACAGGCGCCGGTAGATCGGATCCCGGGCGGCCGGCGGAAGGGCGTCGAACGCGGCCGAGTAGATTTCGTAGCTGCACGGGTACTTGAGCAGGCGCCGCGCGAGATCGAGCTCGCGCAGCGATCGGCCTTTCCGGTCTCGCGGACCGAGCGCGGCGAAGCGCTGCGCGAAGGCGGAGGAGCCCTGGATGCGATCGGCGAGCGGCGCCTCGTCCACGAACAGCAGGTAGTCGACGACTTCCGCCGCGATGCCGCTCATCATCTCGGCGATCTGCCGCTCCTCGCCGGGCGCGGCGACAAACGGCGGGTGGAGCAGCGGATCGGCTGCGCGCGCTTCCCAGCCGATGCGCGTGATCAGATTGGTCATGTGAATCTGGTGCGACAGCACCAGCAGGGCCACGATGTCGCTCGACATCGACTGGTAGCCGTCGGCGTCGAACAGCCCGGTGACCGATTCCAGGTCGCGATCGCGGCCCGCGGCGACCGTCGTCGCCTGGTTCCCGCCGTGCCTGAGCGACCCGCTGCGGCCGGTGACGAACCAGCCGCCCCAGCGCCGCTCGAGCGGAGTGCGGTGATCGGTCATCACCGATTTCGCAGGCAGATCGGCGTCACGCGACGCGGTCGTGCTGAACATCAGCATCCCGGGGACGCCGAGCGTGTCGCCAGCCTTGTGGCACGCCAGGCACATGAGCACGCGCTTGAATTCGGGCTGCTCGACGCGACGTTGATCCAGCGTGTAGAAGACCATCCCTTCGCTCGCGTCCTGCGCCGCGACCTCGATGATCTCGCCGTCCCGGACCCAGCCGAGCGCCACGCGATCGTTGAAGAAGAGCGCGCGCGGGTTGGCCTCGCTGATTTGCCTGCGCTGGAAGCTGGTCGGCGAGAAGACGAGCATCTGCGAGTCGATCGGAATGTCGAGCGCGCGAAGCGCCGATCGCAGGTAGCCGCTGCGGCCCTCGAATTTCAGCTGGGCGCTGCCGTCACGGAGTCGCTGATTCACGGCGGACACCGCGTTGTTCAGCGGCGCGGTCGAATAGGCAATCGCGGGATCGTCGGGCGACCCCTGGAACATGCCGCCGCGCTGCGCGCTGACCATGAGAGGCGCGCGCGCCAGCAGGCACAGGACGCCGGCGACTGAGACGACGGCGGCGCGCATCGCGACGGAACGGCTCATCGGTGGACCCACGCGGCCTGTTCATCCTAGACCGGTTTGAGCGCCGTCGTGACAGGGTTCGTTGAAAGGGATTGCGTCGTTGATCCGATCACCGATATGGGTCTCACCTCGCTGCACGGGCAACTGACGGTTTCGGTAATGCGGGAAGCGGGCTTCAGCACCGCCGCGGCCGACCTCGCCGCCGAAGGCAACGAGGCGGTCGACGCGATGGAAAACCAGGGCAATGCCGCCAACCTCGCGAATATGCACGCGATGCGCGGCTTCCTCGGCCCGAGCGGAGGCGCGCTGAGCATGCGCGGCCGGCGCATGCAGACCGAAGGCGAAGCGCGCGACGCAGTCGCCGTCTTGCTGCAGGGCTTGCAGGACGAGTGTCTCGAAGCCCTCCGCGCGGGCCGCGACGCAACCGCGCTGACGAAGATGGGTACGGCGCTGCACACCGTGCAGGACCGCGAGTACCACCGGTTCGAGCCGTGGCCGTACAGAGGCATCGACGACGCGCTCCTGAATGGCGCGAGCGGCGCCCCGTACGGCCTCGCGCCCGACTACATGTTCTGCCACGTTCAGCGCGACGCCGGCTACGTCAACGGGCTCCTGAGCCTGAGCCTCACTGCATTCGATTATTCAGCCGGGTATCAGAGCGGCCACGGCTGGTCTCTCGCTGGACGGCTGGAACTCACGCAGGTGTCGAGCAACCCCGCGTTACCGCATCTCAGCCTGGGTGTCGCCGGCCGGACCGGCGGCCCGTTCGGCGACGAGGGTCTCGTGTACGGTCTGCTCACCTGGGGCCGGATTCCATCGCGTCCCGAGGCCGGCACGGTGCCTCCCAATCGCCGGAGCGAGCCGCTCTCGATGCAGCGCGGACCGGCGCAGTGTTCGATCGCATCGGAGGGCGCCAACAGCCTGATTGCGGCGCGCGCCGCGACGCGCGAGTTCGTGGACGATCTGTCGAGACGAGCGCGACCTGACGATTGGCAGCGTCTGCAGGCGTTCCGCGGCTGATGAGAGGCGCTCACTTCAAGATCTGCACTCGATCCGATCGGGCGTGCTCACCGGGTCCGCCGCGGACGGCTCCTTGCTTCAGGTTTCGCGAAACCGCGATTCGCGCGGATTTCGGGGCATTCCGTGTTCCGGCTCCGCCAGAACCGTCAACCGGCGATCAGATCCGTAGGTGGCAGGAGGGATCCGATGATTCGTCGCGCGGCGTTCATCCTCTTCGCGCTCGGGCTCAACGCGACTGTCGTCTGCGCCCAGGAAGGTACGCTCACCGTGGCCGTCGCGTCGGCCGACGTCTACAAGGGCCCAAGCAACGTCTATCCAGTGATTGGTCACGTGTCGCGCGGTGCTGTGCTGCACGTCTCGCGCAATCTGGGCAGCTGGGTCAGGGTGACGTGGCCCGATTCGCCGGACGGCGTCGGCTACGTGCACGTAGACACCGGACGACTCAGCACGACCACCGCTGCAGCGGCCAGTACCGTGACGTCGCAGCCGTCATCTCAAGCGCCGCCGTCTCCAACGAAGTCCGCTCCACCGCCGGCTCGCACGCCGACCGCCGGCCAAGTCCCGGTGCACCGCGGTGTCGCGGCCATGCCGGAGAGTCATCTCTTCGGCCTCGGCGGAGTGATCGGATCGATGAGCACGTTCGGCGCGACGGCACGTGCATGGCACGCAAACCGCCTCGGCATCCAGATCGGATTCACGCGCGATGCGGTGGCGAGCGACGTCGCCCCGGGCCGCGTGACGTCGACGCAGTTCGAGCCGGGCGTGATTTATTCGCTGTTCGATAGCGTGAGCGACTACGTCTGGATCCGACCCTATGTCGGATCGGGGGTGAGCTTTCGCCACCAAACGTTGCGCGATACGGCTCCGGGTGCGGTCGAGACGTCGCAGAGCGGCGTTGGATTCCGCTTCTTCGCCGGCACCGAGTTGACGTTCGCGAGCGCGCCGCGATTCGGTCTGAGCGTGGATCTCGGTTATCGCCGATTCCCGACGCCCTTCCCCGGATTCGAGGCCGACCCGCTGAGCGCGTCAATCGCGGGCCACTGGTACATCAAGTAACGGTCGCGTTGGCCCGGTAGGCCGCGTGAGTCGGGGTGTCGAATCCGCCCGGCTCACGGTCGGCGCAGGTCAACGGCTTCGGCGTAAGCGGCGCGGGCCACCGCCCCCGCGCCCGCGGGATTGCCCCACTCGGGAAACTTCGGCGCGATGTCGGCGACGACGGCCGCAACGGACTCGTCGCTCGACTTGCCCGCTCGCTTCAACTCGCCGACGCGCTGCTGCACCGATTGAAGAAACGCGCGGTCACGCGCGATCAGCGTCCCGTCGCCGATCGAGCCGTGGCTCGGGACGACCTTCACGGGATTCAGCGCCGCGAGCTCGTCGAGCGTCGCCAGCCACGTGGCGATGCTCGACGTGTTCTGCGCGGCGAGAAACCGCTGGCTCATCACCACGTCTCCGGTGAAGAGCACGCGATCCTCCTCGACGAAGATCATCGTGTCGCCGCGCGTGTGCATCGCCGCCGGCCCGCGCCACAGCAGCCGCGCGTGGACGCCGCCGAGATCGAGCCGATATTCGCGGTCGAAGAGAACGTCAGCCTTCGGATACGGGACGCCGTTCAGCAGTTCCGCGTTGAGCGGCGACCGGCTGGCGAACGTGTCCTGGATCGGCTTGCCGAGCTCCGCGATGTCCTGCTGCTGCATGCGCGTCATCACGACCTTTGCGCCCTTGAACGCGCCCGCGCCGAGTGAGTGTTCCGGGTGATAGTGCGTGGTGACCACGTCAACGTCGGCGTTGCTGCTCACCTTCTTCATCTCGCGCACGATCGTCTCGCCGTTGCGCGGCCCGAGTCCGGTGTCGACGACGAGCGTCGCCGTGCTGCCGACGATGATGCCGACGTTCGGAACCATGCCGACATTGAAATCGGGAATCGCCCAGACGTGGTCGGTGAGCTTGACGGTGGCGTTTTCTCTGATGAGCGGCGCCGAGGGCGGCGAGGGCGGCGCGTTCTGACCCGGCGGCGGTTGCGGCACCCAGGACAGGATCGAAACGATGATCAACCTGATTGCTGTATTCATGACGCAGCGAAGGTGCGGTCAAAGCCGCGCCTTCGCCGGAGGATTCTACTGAGGAAGCACGACCGTGTCGACGTGTGGATTCAGCGAAGAGGCAGACGATACGCGACGAACTCCGACAGGCGCGATCCGTCGCCAGGTGCGCTGCCGTCGCCGCTGCTCGAACCGTCGGCCAGGTAGACGAGCTCGTCGCCCCAGAACGTCACGAACGCCGGCTCGGCGATCGGCACCGCCGGCTCGAGCGTCGTCGCCTTCGTGATGGCACGGCCGCTCGCATTCAGATCGAGCCGCATGATGCGCCGCGTGCCGTCCTCGTCTGCGCGCACGGCGAACAAGGCACGGTCGTGCCACCGGATCCGCTCGAGACGATCGAGCGCGACGGAACGCGGCGCGGTCACGTTCGCTGCCGTTCGTGCGCGCAAATCGATTCGCACGAGACCGTCGCGGTGCGCGACGTAGGCGATGCTCTCGTCGCTGCCGGCGGCGAGACTCGCGAGTGGCGGCGTCGTCAGGCGGATGACCCGGTCGAGCGCGGCCGCACCTGGACGGAGTTCGAGGAGTTGACTGCCGGTCGCATCGAGCACGAGCACCGCGCCAGCCGGCGTGACCGCGAGATCGACCAGCGAGACCGGCTTCAGGTCCTCGGCAATCGGAAACGACCGCAACACGCGGCCGGAGATCAACTGCAGCTTGTGCACCGTGCCGGCGCCTTCGGCCGGTGCGCCGCTCGCCACCCACAAGTCGCCGCGCCTGGCGTCGATCTCCATCGCCGCGATCTCGTTGAATCCGGCCGTGTCGCCGCGAACGAAGTCGGTCGTCCGATTCGATCGCTCGCTGACGATGAACAGCTTGCGGCCGACGCGATCGGCGAACAGAAATCTTCCCGAGACCGCGTCGTACGCGAGGCCGCCCGGTGTGAACGCGCCGGTCGAGAACCGGATGGCTTCGCTCGGCGCGGGATGCGCCGCGGACGCAGGCTCTGGCTCGGGACGCGCCGGCGCCGGTGGAGTGGCCGCGGGCGGCGACGCCGGAGTCCGGCTGGGCGGCGTCGTCGCCGGCGGCGCGGCCGCGTCCGGACGCCTGACGCGCTCGATGTGGGCCGCCACGTCCGACCAGCCCGGCAACTGTCGGGTCCGGGCGAAGTCCTCGCTGTCTGCGTCTGCCGCGATGCCCATCCCGGCGAGGCGGTCGAGCATCACCAGCGCGTCGTGCGGGCGGCCACTGAGCGCCTGCGCGTGCGCGAGCAGCGCCATCAACCCCGGATCATTCTTGGGACCGAGCTGGATCGCTCGCCACGCGAGGTCGTGAAACCGCTCGTAGTCGCCGCTGTCGGCAGCGGCGCGTGCCATCTCCCGGCAGGCGTGCCACTCCGAGCAACCGACATCGCGCAAGCCTTGCTGTGCCGCGAGCGGGGCGAACAGAACGAACAGGGCCAGGAGCGCGAGCCCTGTGCGGAAGCCGGATCTCCTCAACGCGTGCGCCTTTGCATTTGAACCGCCGTCCGCCTATTCTTCCCCGGAAAACGCGCGCCGCGCATCACGATTTGGAGGAATGCCGTGAAAACAGTTCAGCAGTGCATCCGCGTCGGGCTTGCTGTCATGGCCGCGGTCGCCGTCACCGCGCACGCGCAGACACCGGCGGCGTCTGCAGCGCGCGCAGCCGCGACGCGCGCCGGCATGTCGGCAGCCACCCCGGCTGACGCGGCGTGGCCGCAGGCGGCGGTTGCCGACGCGACGAAGCTTGGCTTCACCAAAGCGGGGCTCGACGCGCTCGACGCGCGCCTGAAGCAATCGGTTGCCGACGGCGACACCGCGGGCATGACGATCATCCTCCTTCGCCACGGCCAGGTCGCCGACTTCAAGAGCTTCGGTCAGGCAACGCCCAACAAGGCAATGGCGCTCGATTCGCTGTTCCGCATCTATTCGATGTCGAAGCCGATCACTGGCGTCGCCATGATGCAGCTGTACGAACAGGGCAAGTGGCAGCTCGACGATCCGATCACGAAGTACGCGCCCGAGCTGGCCAACCTGAAGGAGCTCACCTGGGACAAGGACGGCAAGGTGGTGATGGGAGCGGACGGCAAGCCGGTGCTGACGGCGCCGAAGAAGCCGGCGACGATGCGGCAGCTGATGAGCCATACGGCAGGCTTCGGCTACGGCCTGTCGGGAGACGATCCGGCCAACAAGGCGTTCCGTGACGAGCGGGTGCTGGGATCGCAGAATCTCGACGAGATGATGCAGAAGATCGTCGGCATCCCGCTCCTCTATGAACCGGGCACGAAGTGGTCGTACTCCGTCGCCGTCGACATCCAGGGTTATCTCGTGCAGAAGCTCTCGGGCCAGAAGTTCGGCGAGTACCTCAAGGCGCACGTGACCGGCCCGATCGGCATGAGCGACACCGCGTTCTTCGTTTCGCCCGATCGCAAGGCGCGGTTCACCGAGGTGTACCACTGGGATCGCCAGCAGAACACGCTGGTGATGAACGTGCCGCGGACCGATCGCGGCGGCTTCGAGGATCCGACGCGGCTCGAATCAGGCGGCGGCGGGCTGGTCGCCTCGACGCACGACTACGCGCGCTTCTGCCAGATGATGCTGAACAAGGGGGAGATAGGCGGCAAGCGCCTGCTGAAGCCGGAGACGGTCAAGGTGATGGCGCAGAACCATATTGGCCCGCTGACCGTCGCCGTCGACGGCACCAGGCCGCAGCCGGGCGCCGAGTCGGTCCGCTTCGGTCTCGACTTCGCGGTGTACGTCGATCCGAAGAACGCCGGGCTGCCGTTCGGCAACGGGACGTTCTACTGGGGCGGCGCGGCCGGCACGTGGTTCTGGATCGACCCGGTCAACGACCTCGCGTTCATCGGGATGATTCAGATGCAGGGCGGGAATCGTCCGGACGGCCTCAACTTCCGGGCTGACTCGGCAAAGATGGTGTACGCGGCGCTCGCGCCATCGGGCGGCAAGCCCTCGGATCGCTAGCCGATCGCGCTCCACCAAAGCCTTACCCGATCCTTACCGGACTCCCACGACAGGACGAATGTCGCGCCGGTACGTTCGAGGTGAGGCGGCGCACGCGCTGCCGGGTGGAGGATGGATGGCAGAGATCAGAAATGTCAGCGGCACGGCGTTCGTCGTGGCGGAGTTCAGGGCCGAGGAGAGTCGTGAAGCGTCGCCCCTGTATCAGGATCCGATCGTCGAGCTGTTTCTGAGCGACGACAGCCGCCGCGCCGCCGGACGCGTCGCGGCGAGCTGTCCGTTGGTCCCCGATCTGGTCAAGATTCGCACGAGGTATTTCGACGACACGCTCGACAAACACATCCGCTCGGAGGTCCGGCAGGTGGTGATTCTCGGCGCCGGACTGGACACCCGCGCGGTGCGGAAACGGGCACCGGGCGTCACCTTTTTCGAGATCGACGATCCCGCGACGCTGAAGTTGAAGGAGACCCGCTACGCGCAGAGCGGCATCGAGGCCGGCGTGCGATTCATTCCGGGCAACTACGTGACCGATGGCTTGATCGAGCTGCTGAGCCGCACCGACTTCGACTTCAACCTGCCGACCTACTTCATCTGGGAAGGCAACACGATGTATCTGCCTCTCGACACCGTGAAGCAGATTCTCGAAGACCTCACCACGCACGTCACCCGATTCCGGATGTCCTTCGACTACATGGCCGAAGCCGTGGTGGCCAAGACCACCGGCAATCCGGGCATCACTCGGCTGGTCGAGAGCTTCGCGTCGATGGGCGCGCCGTGGCTGTCCGGCATCCGCGACATCCAGAGCCTGGCGCGCGAGCTGCGGCTGACGCTGGTCGAGAACTTCAAGACCTCGGATCTCTACCGCGCTTACCGGCGCCGGCCGATCACGTCGGAAATCTTCGCCTTCTATTCCGTCTGCACGGTCAGCTGCTAGCCGCGCACGATCGACTTCGCCTCGCTGACGTTCCCCGAAGGCCGGGCCGTGAGGTAGACTCTCGCGCATCAGCGATGAGGAAGCCGATCGCGGCCGTCGGCGCAACGGTGCTCGCCCTGTCGATGGGCGCAACCAACGGCGGCCTCGCGCAGGCGCAGCGCGGCGCCGCGCCGCGGATGCCGGCCGCACAGACGACGTCCGCCTACAACGGGCCCCGCACGCCCGATCGCAAGCCCGATCTGAACGGCATCTGGCAGGTCCTCAACTCCGCGCATTGGAACATCGAGGCCCACTCGGCGAGCGAAGGCATCCCGGCCGGCTTCAGCGTCGTCGAAGGCGGGACCATCCCATATCAGCCGTGGGCGCTCGCGAAGCGGAACGAGAACTTTCAGAACCGGCTGATCGCCGATCCGATCCGGAAGTGCTACCTGCCGGGCGTCCCGCGCGCCACCTACCTGCCGTTCCCGTTCGAGATCACGCAGACGCCCAAGCACATCGCCGTCGCCTACGAATTCGCGCACGCCACCCGCACGATTTTCCTGGACGGGACGGCGCACCTGGAGGATTTGGACTTCTGGATGGGCGACGCGCGTGGCAAGTGGGACGGCGACATCCTGGTGGTCGACACGGTGAGCCTCGGCGACAAGACGTGGTTCGACGAAGCCGGCAATTTTCACAGCGACGCGCTCAAGGTGACCGAACGCTTCACGCCGATCGACGCCACGCACCTCAATTACGAAGCGACGATCGACGATGCGAAGGTGTTCACGCGTCCGTGGACGATGAGCATGATCGTCTATCGCCGTCTCGAAAAAGACCTCGAGCTGCTCGACTACGAGTGCGCCGAGCACGTCTACGAAAAGCTGTTCAAGAAGCCGGGCGGCAAACCTTAGAACGGTGAGCGTGCGCGGGAAAGCGAGGCGTCACGTGAGGACTTCAATCGCAGCTGCGGCTCTCCTGCTGGCGATGCTGGCGATGTCCGCCATCGGCAGCGCACAGGACGCCCCGGCTGCTCCGCCGGGCGGGCGCGGCGGTGCCCCGACGGCCGGTTATCCGCCGTACGCGCGCCCGACCACGACGTTCGTTCCGCCGAAAACTCCGGACGGCCAGCCGGACATCTCCGGCCTCTACCTCGCGATCCCGCTCCCGCGCGGGATCGAGACGCCGCTGGTGCCGCTCGCGAACCGCTCGCCCAACCGTGCCAACAGCGAGTTCTCGTTCAGCATCAACGAGCGTCCGAAGCTGCCCGAAGGTGCGATCGCGCGGCCGGTGGGCGTCGATCCGCCGGACGGGAAGATCCCGTTGACGCCCGAGGCGCTCGCGCGGCGCAAGGAGATCATCGCCAACCAGGAGAAGATCGAGTACCTCGACGGCCGCGTCCTCTGCCTCTCCACCGGCGTGCCGCGCAGCACGATTCCGGCGCCGGTGGTCGGGTATCAGATCTTTCAAAAGCCTGGCGCGGTCGTCATCTTCTACGAGCAGAACCATCTCTATCGCACGATCCCGATCGACGGGCGGGCCCCGCTCGATCCGAATATCCGGAAGGCGATGGGCGTGTCGCGCGGCCACTGGGAAGGCAACGTGCTCGTCGTCGAGGTGACCAATTTCACCAACAATCTCGGCAACAACTGGGTGATCGGCGCGATCTCCGCGACGCCGGGGGTACCCGCGGAGTCGCTGACGACAGGTCATGGGATCCCGCACAGCGATCAGTACAAGGTGACCGAACGCTACACGCCAATCGACGCCAGCACCATCCACTACGAGGCGAAGCTCGAGGATCCGAAGGTGTTCACGCAGCCGTGGACCATCGCGTACTATGCGTTCGCGCGCGCGCCGAAGGACTACGTGCCGGTCGAATACGCGTGCTTCGAGGGGAACGACAAGAACCTGCTGCTGATGACCAACACCGACATCAGCGGCATTCGCGTGAACGTGCCGTAGGAATTACGAGTGCGTTGCAAAATCAGCCCAAGGCGGGTCCTGTCCGCGAACAGCCCCACCGGGTGCTCGCCAGAAAAGCACTGGTCGCGGCCCACGGCTCCGCGCCCGGCGGGGCGGCCCCCTTCGCGGCCACCCGCGAGCGAGCTAGTTTTGCAACCTGCTCTAAAGAATGTGGAATTTGGAATTTGGAATTCCTGACACGCCCAATTTCTGAATCGTGAGTTCTCCGGGAGTGGGTCGATGAGCATGAAACGAATCATCGCGGTCGCCGGTCTCGGCATCATGGCGTTGACCGCGTCAGTCGGCGCGCATCACGCGTTTTCGGCGGAATTCGATCAGAACAAGCCGGTCATGCTCGAGGGGTCGGTCACCAAGGCCGACTGGACCAACCCCCACGCCTGGATCTACATCGACGTGAAGGGCGCCGACGGCAAAGTCGTGAACTGGGCGATCGAGATGGGGCCGCCGAACGCGCTCCTGCGCCGCGGCTGGAAGAAGAGCTCGATTCAGTTCGGCGCGATCATCAAGGTCGAGGGGTTCGCGGCAAAGAATGGCAAGGAATTCGCCAACGCCACGAACATCACGATGCCTGACGGCACGAAGATCTTCGCCGGCACCGACGAGCCGCCGAAGTAGCACCGAGGCGACGACACGAAATCACGACGAAGAAAGTTTGGAGGACGGTCCACTAACGGCTTCGCGTCAGGTCGATGTGCAGTTCGGCCGCGAACAGCATCGTCCGGTCGTTGTCGCGTGCAGCCCACGTGAGCAGCGTCCGGATGTCCTTCTGCACCACCCCGTCGAAGACGGTCGTCCCGTTCACGACGACTGTCACCGGGCGAGCCAGATCGAACTGATCCGGTGACAGCAGCAGCGTGAACGCCGCCACGCCTCTGCTCTTCGCCGCAACGCTGTTTCCCGTTCGACTCAGATCGACGCGGCCGGATCCGCGCTGCCTTGGCAGCATCGCGGCCGATTCAGCCGACAGCGCCGTCGGCGCGTACCGGCCGGTTACCCGGACCGATTCGCCGCCGCGGGCGACGACGATCATCAGCGGCCGACCCGACGGGTAGCCGCGCAGAAGTTCCGCGACGTCGGTGCCCGCCGAAGCCGGCTGGTTGTTGATCGTCTGCACGACATCGCCCGGCCGCAGTCCGATCTGCTCGGCGTTGGATCCTTTGACGACGCGGTTGATGCGCGCGCCGCTGCCTCGGATCCCGAAGTCGAGCGACGGACGCGCCGTCATCCGGTTCAGGTCCGGAAGCTGAGGTTCGTCGCTCCGCACCTCGCCGAGACGCTCGATCATCAGCCAGTGCGCGCGGCTGGGGATGTTCGGGGGCCCGCTCTCCCACGTCAGCGCATCCGGAAGAGGGATGCGGGGATGATCCGCGACGAAGCGCTCGAACGAGTCCTCGAGCGCGGGCCACCACGACGTGTCGTGCGCCGCATCCGGCTGCGGTCGGTAGACGAGGTCGACGCCGCCGCCCTTCATCTGCTGGACGAAGGGATCGACGACGCTGGTCGGATACATCGGATCGCGGCCGCCGTTGACGATGAACAGCGGCTTGTTGCGCAGGTTGTTGGGAAAGAGATCGCCGTCGGCGTCAGCCGTCTCGTTCTCGAGTACCTTGATGAACCCGTTGAGCGGCAGAACGCTCGCGAACGGCGTCGTGTCGCGCATCGCCAGGTAGTAGGCCCCCGTCGCGCCGTCGGATACGCCGGACAACGCGACGCGGTTCTCGTCGACGTTATAGGTCCGCTTCACGGCGTCGAGAATCGCGCGCAGGTTCTCGACCTGGCGGCCGCTCCACCACGGCGCCTCCCGCCACGCGGCGGGCATCACGTAGATCTGCTCGACTCCCGGAAGCCGGCCGTTCGATCCGGAGCGGGCCGTGCTGGTCTCGATCCGGCCGACGCCGCCGTGCAGTTGCACGCGTACCTGGTACCGGCGCGCCGGGTCGTAGCCTTCCGGGACGTCCAGCGTGTAGAAGTACTCGCCGGCGTCGCGGCGATAACTCTCCTGCACGACGCCGCGCGGGACGTCGCGCCTGTAGACGCGCCCCTGCCTGAGGCGCCGGAATGCCTCGTCGAACCCGACGCCGCTGGCGACGACTTGATCGACGGCGCCGCGCGCGTCCGGTGCGGTGCGCGCGCGAAAAAAGTTCGAGAAGGCGGCGTCGATCGACGATGCAGGCGCCTGCGCCGCAACCAGCGCGGCGCCGCCCGACAGCGCGAACGCCAGCCGGAGCCCGACAGCGCTACGGCGTCCCCAGACGGGGCTCACCAAACCTCGCCGTATCGATGGGAACGTTCAGCTTCACGTCGCTGAACTCGAAGTTGTCGCGGCCATCGAGCCACGCGAAGGTCCAGCGGTACGGGAACCTGATGCCGCCGACCTCCCGGTAATCGGAGTAGTCGACCTGCGTCGGCACCCGGCCGATCGGCGATCGGCCGTGACGCACCATCCGCAGCAGCAGGCCGGACGCATCGTCGAAGTAGAGCGTCGCGAGCGTGCCGTTCGGCCCGTTTCCCTGAAGAACCGTGACGTCCTTGTCGCCGATCGTCTGCGGCGGACCGACGCGCAGGTTGGTGAGCGCCTCTTTGATCTGCTGCGGGAACGACAGCATGGCGTCGAGCCGGGCGCCGTCCCGCTCGCTTCCTCCCAGCTCGTACTTGCGCACCACGGCAAGCGGCGTCGCGATCCAGCCGGTGCGCCCGTCGTACGTTCGCGCGCTGATGCCGCGCTCCGGATATTCCGGGAAGCTGATGTGCGTCGCACGCTTGTCGGGCGCCCGCGCCGAGACTTCGACGAGACCGCCGCCGCCAAACCCGCGGTAGCCGACGCTCGTGCCGCTCGCCACGAAGCTGGTCACGCGCGCGACGTTCGCGGCTCCTCCGATCGCCCGCAGATACTTGTCGACGACCTGATCCACCGACGCCACGCCCTGCGCCTGCACGAGCACGTCGTCCGCTTCCTCGGCCGGCGGACCGTACACGGTGTCCAGCGTCGGCGTGGTGATGGGACGATCGCGGCCGCGGTGGCACGCCCAGCAGGTCACGACCTGGCGGCCGTTGAAGTTGTCGCGGTTGATCGCGGCCACCATCTGCACCATGCGCCGCGCCGTCCGCTTTCTCGGCGTGTCGAGCGCCCAGTCGACATGGTCGGTGCCCGCCGACGGATGGCAGCCGACGCAGTCGGAGCCGACGGCCGCCGACATGATGCCCATCGTCAGCAGGAAGTCGTCGACGCCGATGCCTTTCAGCGCCTGGACGTTCCTGAACACCTCATCGACCATCAACGGCTTCGACCCCGGCGCGCGGCCGCCCTGCGCCGAGACGCGCCGATCCATGCCGACCGGGGCGGCGAGCGCGACGACGATCCCTGCAGCGATGACCGGCTTCCATCCGACGTTCATGGCTGGACCCTCACGGCTTCGGCCGCTTGGCGGCGGCGCCGCCGGGCTCGGACTGCTCGCGGAATTCCTTCAGGCGGCGTTCGAGGTTCTGATAGAACTGCGCGTCCTCGCCCGGATACCAGTAGCTGCGGTGGCACGCTTCGCAGGCTTTGTCGAGGTTCTCGCCGACGTCCCACAGCTCCTGGACGTCTTTTCGTTTGGCCACGTCGAAGGCCTCGAGAGCCACGTTTCTGAGCGCCTCGATTCGCGCGTTCCACTCGACCGGGTCGCGTTCGACTTTCGCGGTGATCTGCGCCGGCGTCAGCTCGACCGGGTGCGGGCCGGCGCTGTCGTTCTCGTCGCCGGGCGGCGTGAACGGCCGCTTCACCTTGAGCAGGTAGATGCCTTCGATGAGCGAGACCGCGCCGGTGCGGACCTTGTCCCAGTCCTCCTCGGTCTTCGGCTCGATGTTGACCGTGCCGTTTTTGGTGACGGTCGTGCCGACCGCGTCGAACAGGTTGTCGGCGATCGGATCGATCATGTACTTCATCAATTCCTTGACCGACACGATCGGCTTGAGGTCGCCCCACAGCATGCCTGCGACCTGCGGCGGATCGGCCGTCTTGGCCGGCGCCGGCGCCGACCCCGGCGAGGAACACCCGGTGATCGTCGCGGAAAGGAGGACCAGTCCCGCGCACGCAAGAGGACGATAACGAGAGAGAGTGCGAGCCATAACCGTGAGCTCCTGTCAGAGCGCAACTTTACACGACCGGCTGCGCCAGCGCGCGGCCGCCCGCGGGCGGCCCGCCGATATGTCCCTGGCGAGCGCGCGAAACGCGTCAACCTCGAGGTCGAGGCCGTCGAACGGCACCTCCTGCCAATCGTCGCTCGGGACAGCCAGCTCGCGATCGGTTACCAGACGGCGCTCCAACCCTTCGCGCGTTCGAGCGCTTCCTTCCAGCGCGTGCGCAGCGCGCGCGCCCGCGTCGCCGGCATCGCCGGCTCGAAGCGGCGGTCTGCGCGCCACTGGCTGGCGATGTCATCGCCGCTCTTCCAGAACCCGACCGCCAACCCAGCCAGGTAGGCCGCGCCCAGCGCCGTCGTCTCGGTCACCTGCGGGCGAACCACCGGCGCACCGATCAGGTCCGACTGAAACTGCATCAGGAGATCGTTGCGCGCGGCGCCGCCGTCCACGCGCAGTTCCGCCAGCCGCACGCCCGCGTCGGCCTGCATGGCATCCAGCAGGTCGGCCGACTGAAAGGCGATCGACTCGAGCGCCGCACGCGCGATGTGGCCGGCGCTGGCGCCGCGCGTCAGCCCGACGATCGCCCCGCGCGCGTACGGATCCCAGTGCGGCGCGCCGAGGCCGGCGAACGCGGGTACGAGATAGACGTCGCCGTTGTCGGAGACCGATTTCGCCAGCGCCTCGACGTCGGCCGACGACCGAATGATGCCGAGACCGTCGCGCAGCCACTGGACGACGGCGCCGGCGATGAAGACGCTGCCTTCGAGCGCGTACTCCGCGGCGCCGTTGCGCGTCCACGCGACCGTCGTCAGGAGCTTGTGCTGCGACGCGGGCGCGCTCGCGCCGGTGTTCTGCAGCATGAAGCAGCCGGTCCCGTACGTGTTCTTGGTCAGTCCGGGCGACGTGCACATCTGGCC
Organism: Vicinamibacterales bacterium; assembly: GCA_035259385.1. Taxonomy (GTDB): domain Bacteria; phylum Acidobacteriota; class Vicinamibacteria; order Vicinamibacterales; family CAVVIG01; genus QHWK01. Next base: position 21,346 of record DATFWL010000145.1, read on the forward strand.
GAACAGCGCCGCCTGCTGATCGCCGGCAATGCCGCCCAGCGTCACCGACTCGAGCCCGAGCGTCGCCGTCACCTCGCCGTAGACCTCGCTCGAGCCGCGCACGTCGGGGAGAACGCTGCGCGGGATGCGCAGCGCGCGCAGCAGGTCGTCGTCCCATTGGAGCGTGTGGATGTTGAACAGCAGCGTGCGCGACGCGTTGCTGGCGTCGGTGATGTGCAGGCGTCCATCCGTGAGCTTCCAGATGAGCCACGAGTCAACCGTGCCGAACGCGAGATCGCCCGCTTCCGCGCGCGCGCGGGCGCCGTCGACGTTGTCGAGCAGCCACGTGAGCTTCGTACCCGAGAAGTACGCGTCGAGCACCAGGCCCGTGCGCGCCCGGAACAGCGGCTCGGCGCCCTCCGACCGCAGCCGATCGCAGATGTCGGCCGTGCGCCGATCCTGCCAGACGATGGCGTTGGCGATCGGTTCGCCGGTCCGGCGATCCCAGACGATCGTGGTCTCGCGCTGGTTGGTGATGCCGACTGCCGCGATGTCGTCGGCGCGCACGCCTGCGCCGGCCAGGACTTCCACCGCGACGCCGGCCTGTGAGGTCCAGATCTCGCCCGGGTCGTGCTCGACCCACCCTGGCTGCGGAAACAGCTGCCGGAACTCGCGCTGCGCGACGCCTCTGATCCCGCCGTCGCGATCGAAGAGGATCGCGCGCGAGCTCGTGGTGCCCTGATCCAGGGCGAGGATGAACGACACGTGGTCCTCCAGGTGTGACGCGGTCGGACGACGCCTCACGATATCCGAGAGCGCGTTTCAGGTCGATTCTGAAACGCGCTCGCGGGATTCGCGGCGCCCTGAGGCGGGACCGTCGAAGGGGCGACCGTGCGCTTAGAAGCGGAACTGCGCGCCCAGCCGGATGAGCCGCGGCTGGAGGATGCTGATCGGCGTCCCTCCGGCGTTCGGATCGGCTGACATGAACGGCGCCGCCGTGGTGCTGAGCGTCGTCCCTTCGGTCAGAACCGGGTTCGCGTTCAGCGCGTTGAACACGTCGGCCTGCGCCTGCACGACGACACCGCGGTTCAGGCGGAACGACTTCCGGAACCCGAGGTCGAGCTGATTCCAGCGCGGCTCGTACCGTGTGCCCGGCGACGCCAGCTGCACGAGGATTGCCGGATCACCCGCGAATCGGGACGGCAGTACGACCCCGCCGGGCGTGCATCCCGGCACGGTGCAGTCGGTCGGATATCGCGTGGTGCCGCGGTTGATCGTCCACGACACGCCGCCCGACGGCACCGTGTTGATCGTCGCCTTGCTCGCGCCCGCGTAGCTCTGCAGCGACGCGCTCGCTTCGATGCCCCACACCAGCGGCACGTTGCCATTCAGCTTGAACGAATGCTGAAACGGCATCGTGGCATTCACACCGAGGTTCTGGTAGGTCGCGCCCGACTGATCGCAGAACCGCAGCGTGTTCGGTGTGTTCAACGTCGCCGACGCGTTCAACGTGTTCATCGTGCAGTCGATGTTGACCGCGCGCTCCATCGTCCAGCCGCCGAACAGGAGCACCCGGCGCGGCAGCCGGGCGTTCATGCCAACCTCGAAGCCGGTGTAGGTGTTCTGGCGGAGTGACGTGTCCGTCATGTTGCTCAGATACAGATCCGGCGCCACGCCGTTCTTGTTCTGGTTGATCTGGAACACCGCCACGTTTTCGCCGTTCAGCGGGTTGACGACTGACGTCGTCGTCCAGTCGTTGATCGGATCGACCGCGCGATTGAGCGTGAACGCGGTGTTGTACAGCTGCCGCCTGAACCAGTTGAAGTTGACGGCGACGCCGGTGGTCAGCTGGTGCTGAACGCCCGCGCCGTACTGCAGGTTGTATTCACGCGTGAAGTTCGGGTCGAGCGTCCGATTGGTGACCTTGCCGAAGTTCGGGTTGTTGCTGGGACCGATTTCGTTGTCCTGCGCGATGTTGTCGCCGTTGGTCGGCAGCGCCCGGCCGGCGAGGTCGGTATCGGTCCAGGTCCGGGTATCGGTGAAGGTCGCGATCGGGTTGAACAGGTTGGCGAACGTGCTGACGTCGGGGGTCATGTACTTGCCGAAATTCGCCTTCAACGCGGTCTTGCCGTTGCCGAAGAGGTCGTAGGCGACGCCGAGACGCGGCGACCACGAGCTCCAGCAGGTCATGCCGGGCAGCGACTGGCAGGTGACTGCAGGGAAATCCTGCGCGGGCACGAAGCGGCCGGCGTCGCGGTGCGCGGCCGGGATCTCCTCCTTCAAGTACTCCCAGCGGAGACCATAGGTCACCGTGAACTTGTCGAAGGCCCACTGATCCTGCGCGTACGCGCCGACATTCGCGCGCAGCTGCGGCGAGCGGACGAGCGGCGTGTTGTAGACGCGCACCTGCACCGGGCGGCCGAGCGTGTAGGCGCCGTTGACCAACGTGCCGCCCTGATAGATCTGGTAGAGATCTGCGTTCATGTCGACCGCCGCCGGGTTGTTCCCCCACGCATACAGCAGCCCGGTCTTGATGTTGTGCGTGCCGGTTACATAGGAGAGCGAGGTCACCGCCGAATGCTGATCGGGCGTGTTCAGCTGATTGAACTGGCCGACGCCGGTGCGAACCAGCTGGCCGCCCGCGATCGTGTCGAGCCGTGACGCGTTCGCGAACCACCCCGGCGTGCCGCGGACCTGTCCCGTTCCCGGTTGATAGAAATCCGAGTAATGAAGGATGTCGCCGGAGTAGCCCGCCTCCATCAGCAGTCGATTCGTGATCGGCGCCGTCCATTTCGCCTGCGCGATGTAATAGAGCACCGGCTCGCGATAACCGGCCGTCTGCTCGGGGAAAATCGGCAGACCCTCCTGTCCGCCGAGGTAGATCTCGTGCATCTTGTATTTGTAGTTGCGCTGGTAGGTGACCGCGAACTTGTTGCGCGGCGTCGCCTGCCAGGTGCCGCGCACGACATAGCTGTTGATCCAGGCGTCTTCGATGCCCGGCGAGCCGTCGTTCTTGAACGTGTTGGGAACCTGCACGAAGGTGCCCTGGTGGCGAAGTGAGCCGAACCACCAGAGCTTGTCCTTGAGTACCGGACCGCCCGCCGAGCCGTTGAAGTCGTTGAGGTGCTGGACGCGCGCACCCGTGGTCAGTCCCCGCGCCCGCAATTCGTCGTCCAGGTTGCTCGCCTGCAGGTTCCAGTCGTCCGAGGTGCCGGCGAAGAAGCCCGAGCCGTGCAGCGTGTTGCCGCCGTCCTTCGGGATCAGGTTCAGGCGAATGCCGCCTGCCGACGTTTCCGCCGACACGCCGCTCGTCTGATATGTCGCTTCAGCGATCAGCGCGTTGTCGATGTAGTTCTGCACGGCGCCGTCGCTGAGGTTCGTCTGCGCCGGCATGCCGTCGAGCAGAATCGTCGTGTGCAGCTCGGTGTTGCCGTGCACGGCCATGTAGGTCTGCTCGGTCTGCTGTGAGCCGCCGACGTCGGGGATGTTGAGCCTGATGCCGGGCACCAGCGAGCCGACCGACTGGATGTTGCGCGCGCTGGGGATCGTGTCCATCAGGTCGCGCGTCATGATCTGCTGGCGCGCGGTGTTCTGCACGTCCACGACCGGCGACTCACCGGAGACCGTCACCGTTTCCTCCAGCGCGCCGACGCGGAGGTCGGCGTTCAACGGCACGGTGGTATCCGCCGGCACGATGATGCCGTCACGCTTGAAGGTGCTGAATCCGGCGAGCGTGAACGTGACGTCGTAGGTGCCTGGCCTCAGGTTCACGATCGAGTAGCGCCCGTCGCCGTCGGTCACCACGCTGCGCGATTTTTCGATGAGGACCGGACTCGCGGCTTCGACCGTGACGCCGGGGAGCACGGCGCCCGAGGTGTCCTTCACGACGCCTGCGATGGTGCTTTGCGCCGACGCGACCGCAGGAAAGAGCGTCAGCAGCATGAGACCGAGACAGACACGCACCCAACCGAATCCCCGCATGGTGGACTCCTTGCCGGAACCGAGTGGCCGACGGTCGAACCCGAGCGCGACGTCGACGGACTGCCGGACATCCTGCGCCGACTGTGAACGGAATGTAAAGGGAATCCTGGCGTCTAGCCTGATGCGGCGAGCACGTCGAGCAGCGCGGACGCAAACGCCTCGGGCTTCTCGTGCGGAACGAAATGCCCGGCGCCTTCGACGATGCGCTTGGCGACGAGTCTTGGAAAGGTGGCGCGGTCCTCGGCGGTGATCTCCGGCCCCGGATGCCCGAACGAGTCGTCGCCCCCGTACAGGACGATCGTCGGGACCGTAATCGGCGGCCGCTTCGCGAGCTGCTGCTCCATCTCGAGGAAACGTGGCTCGCCTGGTGCGTTGAAGTTGCGGTGGCGGTACGAGTGAATCACGCAGTCCACGAAGTCAGGGTTGTCGAACGAGCGCGCGGTCAGCTCGAACTGCTCGCTGGTGAAGCGCCAGGTCGGCGACCACTCGCGCCACAGCAGCTCGGACAGCGCGCGCCGATTCTGATCGAGCCCCGCGCGGCCGATCTCGGTGTTGAAGTACCACTGGTACCAGAGTCTGCGCGCGGCCTGCGGTGGACCGGGCCGTCCCGGCGTGACGGTGTTCTGAATCGTGTAGCCGCTGACGAGCACCGCCGCGCGCACGCGATCGGGGTGAAGCGCCGCGGCGATGCACGCAGCGCGGCCTCCCCAGTCGTAGCCGGCGACGGCGAAGCGCGGCAGCGCGAGCGCGTCGGCGAAGTCGATCACGTCCTGGCCGATCGCCGCCTGCTCCGCCATGCGAGGCGTGCGTGGATCGAGAAACCGCGTCGGGCCGTAACCGCGCAGGTAGACGGCGAGTGCGCGATAACCGGCCTGTGCGACGAGCGGCGCCACGCCATCGTACGCATGCGCATCGTCGGGAAATCCGTGCAGCAGGACGACCGGGACGCCGGACGCGTCGCCGGTCTCGTGATAGCCGATCTCGAGCACCCTGGTCCGCACCGTCTCGAGCGGCGGCGTGGCCGGTGGCTGCGCGCGCACTCGTTCGAACGACGACATGCCAACAAGTCCGGCGGCGCCGTGGATGAAGACCCTGCGATTCATGCAGACCGCGTTCGCCCCGCGATCATATCGCCGTCGCGAAACGGCCCTCAACCACCGGGCGCGCCCCGGGGCGCCGCGTGTGGATTGGGCCTTGAGAAGTCTCCTGCGAAGCGAGTAGCCTTCTGCGACGTTCTATCTTCCTGATGTCCACATGTCTTGATTGCACGGAGGTGTCGGCATGAAGACGGTGCGAATTCTCGTTCTGACGGGCGTCGCAGCCATTCCGACCGCATTGGTGCTCGCGCAGCCGCCGGCGCAGCCGGCGCCACAGCCGATGACGTTCTTCGTGACGAGCGTCGGCAAGGGCGACGGCGCGAACCTCGGCGGTCTGGCCGGCGCGGATGCCCACTGCCAGGCACTGGCTGCGGCGGCCGGACGCGGCAGCGCGACGTGGCACGCGTATCTCAGCACGCAGGGATCGGGCGCCGTCAACGCGCGCGATCGGATCGGCAACGGACCCTGGTACAACGCCCGGGGGCAGCGCGTGGCGCAGAACGTCGGCGAGCTGCACGGCGACACGATCGAGCAGGCCCGGCTCGGGAATGTCCTCGGCAAGCAGTTCTCGCTCACCGAAAAAAGCGCTCCCGTGAACGGCGTGGGCGACACGCCCAACCAGCACGACATCCTGACCGG
>DATFWL010000146.1:0-19255 GCA_035259385.1 Vicinamibacterales bacterium
CTCGAGGCGGGTCCTGTCCGCGAACAGCCCCACCGGGTGCTCGCCAGAAAAGCACTGGTCACGGCCCACGGCTCCGCGCCCGGCGGGGCGGCCCCGTTCGCGGCCACCCGCGAGCGAGCTGATTTTGCAACCTGCTCTAAGCAGCGTCGAAATTCAGATCACGAATTCCAAATTCCAAATTCCACATTACTGATTACCCCAGAGCCTGATCCAGATCGGCGATCAGATCGTCTGCGTCCTCGAGGCCGACTGACAGGCGCAGCATGCCCCGTGTGACGCCGGCCGCTTCCAATTGCTCGTCGGTGTGCCCCCACTGCGACGTCAGCACCGGCATGCTGATCAGGCTTTCGATCCCGCCGAGGCTGGCCGCCCGCCTGATGAGGCGGAGGCGATCGTAGACGGCGGCGGCGCGATCGTAGCGGCCGTCGAGATCGAAGCACACCATGCCGCCGTATCCCGACATCTGTCGGCGCGCGATCTCGTGGTCCGGGTGCGACGGGAGGCCTGGATAGTAGACGCGGCTCACTCGCCGATCGCCGGATAGCCACGTCGCCACGGCGAGCGCGTTCGCGTTGTGCTGCGCGACCCGCAGCGGCAGCGTCTTCAGCCCGCGGCCGAGCGCATAGGCCGGCTGCGGATCGATGACCGTGCCCACCTGACGGCGCACCTCCGCGATCGGCGCAACCAGCGGGCCCGGTCCCGTGACCACCCCGCCGGTGACGTCGCTGTGGCCGTTGAGATATTTCGTCGCGCTCTGCATCGCGAGGTCGACGCCGAGCGCCAGCGGTTGCTGGTTGATGGGGCTCGCGAAGGTGTTGTCGATCACCGAGAGCACGCCGGCGCCCCGGCAGGCATCGGCGATCCGCCTGACGTCCACGCACCGGAGCGTCGGGTTGATCGGCGACTCAAACCACAGCATCCGCGTCCGCTCGCGGAACAGCGATTCGGGGCGCGACAGCTCGTCGAGCGACACGAACCGCGGCGTGACGCCGAAGCGCGCGAGGATGTCCTCGAGCAGATGCAGCGTGCCGCCGTAGATCGCGGCGCTGCAGATCACGTCGTCGCCTGCTTCGAGGTGCGCGAGCAGGATCGTGGTCGTCGCACCCTGACCCGACGAGAACAGCAGCGCGGTGTCGGCGCCGTCGAGCGCCGCCAGCTTCCGCTCGACGGCAATCACGGTGGGATTCGAGTAGCGCGAGTACAGATGCTTCGTCGAACGCCCTTCGTTGTAGGCGGCCACTTCCGCGGCGTTGTCGAAGACGAACGTCGTCGTCTCGTAGATGGGCGTCGTCAGCGGCGCGACCGCCGCGCGATCGACTTCACCGGTGTGAATCAGCCGGGTCGCCGCGCCTGCAGACCGGTCGGTTCTTGTTGTCGCCATCACCCGCTCCGTCACCATCGAGTTCTCCGGAGTGTAGGACCGATGGGCCGCGGGGTGGTTGGGGTGGGACCGATCGGTCCTCCCCTACCCCACGCTATGGGCCTATCGGTCCCACACACTGGGCGCAGTCACACGCCGGCGCTGCCTGACGCAGCTGGGAGATGCGGCCGCCGTGCCGCGCTGGCGACCCTTTCGCCGGACGCGCCGACCACCGGTTCGATGAACTGGTAGTACGCATCCTCGTAGCCGCGGTTCATCAGTTCGCCGAGGCCCTGCCGACGATGTGAACGATCGTCGTACCCGCCGTCGAAATCGAACGGTCCGACGGGATTGTGCGCCGGCCGTATCGTGAAAATGCGGACGCCGGCCGTCGTGGTCGTGGCGTCGCGCACGACGGCGCCCTCGCTCGACATGAGGTATTCGCCGAGCCGGCCTCTGCCGTCGACCCGCGGCGCCGCCAGCGCGTGCGGACCGATTGTGTCAGGCGCCGCCGACACCAGCACGACCTGCTCGGCGCCGAGATCGATCAGCTCGTCGATGAGCCGGATCAGTCCGGCCGGCCGATCGGCCAGGCGATGGGTTTCGCCGCGCCAGTAGCTGTCGGCAGCAAACGTGATCGGATGCCACTCGGTCGCGAGCGGAATCGACAGCGCGGCCGCCACGGCGTCCGGCAGATGATCGCGGGCGACGCCGGCGATGTCGAACACCTCGGCACGGCGCGCGTCGGCCGCGTCGCTCGTGGCGCGCCGCACCAGCTCGCGCCGCCGGCTGTCAGCGACCAGCGCGAACACGAGATCGCGGTGCGCGTCGACGTCGTGCACGGTGACGACCAGCTCGCGAAAACCGGGCTGGCCGAGGTTCTCGGCGAGCAGCTCCGCGTAGCGACGGCCGAGCTCGGCGGGCGGCGGCTGCGGCAGCTGCGCGGCGCCGCGCACGAGATCCCACATCACCCGCCAGCAGCGATCGACGGCGACTCGGGACGACAGCGGCGCACTGGCGGCGCGCCACCAGAACGATCCGTGCGCGCCGCGCGGGCCGCTGCGCCAGCCATCAGCGAATGCGATCGCCGCCGCGGTGCCGAGCACGATCACGACCAGCCGCGGCAGCCACGTTGGCAGCGCCCCGGGCGCGAATGCCGCGTCGGCCAGGCGCAGATAGGCGCCGACCAGCCCGCTCGCGCCGCCGACGCCGACCATCTTGAGCACGAAATCGACCGGAAATACGACCAGGCCTGCGGCCACTGCGAACAGCGGCGTCGCAACCACGGCGATCGAGATCGCGAATGCCCACACGGCCGTTCGCGGCACTCGCCGCCACCGGTACAGGCTCTGCGCGCCGGCGTCGCGCCAGAAACCCTTGTCGTCCCACAGGCGCTGCGCGCCGTCGACTGCCGCGAACAGCGCGCCGACGACGCCTACGCCGCGTCCCGCGACGATGTCGATCTTCACCCCGGCTTCGTGCAGCGCACGCAGGACGCCCGCATGGTAGGCGCCAGCCGTGCCGGTGCCGCTGAGGACGAGCGCGGTGCGACATTGGGGCGAATAAGGTTCGGCGCCGAAGGAGGAAGTCGGCATCGCGGCGAACCGATATCGGTCACTCGGCGAGCGCGTCGTCGTGGATGGTAATCAGCTTGACGATCTCGAATTCGCGGGTCCCGCCCGGCGTCGCCACCTTGACGCTGTCGCCCGGCTCCTTGTTGATCAGCGCACGCCCGATCGGCGACGTCGTCGAGATGAGGCCTTTGGCCGCGTCGGCGTCCTCGGGCATGACCAGCTGGAACACGAGCTTCTCGCCGTTATCCTCGACGACGTGCAGCGTCGATCCGAAACCGGCGCGATCCTTCGGGATGCGATCGACGTTGAGAAGTGCAATCTCCGAGACGCGCTTCTGCAACAGGCTGATCCGTGATTCGACGAGCCGCTGGCGCTCTTTCGCCGCCGCGTACTCCGCGTTCTCACGCAGGTCGCCCAGCTCGCGCGCGCGCTTGATTTCCTTCGGCAGCTCCAGTTTCAACTCGTGATTCAGCGTCTGGATCTCGTCCTCGAACTTGCGGATCAACCGATCCTTCACCGTCTCTGTCATGGGCCGGTCAATCGTACCACAGTGCTATCCTTGCCTCGAATGACGATTACCAGCCGTCACAACCCGCTCGTCGCGCGCTTTCGCGATGCGGCGCGCGGCGACGCCGGCGCGATGATGCTGCTCGATGGCGCGCACCTCGTCGCCGATGCATTGGCCGCGCGTGTCGTCGTCACGCTGGGTGCGGTGACGCAGGCGTCGGCGGCGAAGCCCGATATTCACGAGCTCGTGGCCAGGCTGTCGCAGCGAGGCGTGAGCGTCGCGACGGTCACGACGGCGGTGATGGACGCGATCAGTCCGGTGCGCACGCCGAGCGGCATCGTCGCGCTCGCGGAACGGCCTGCGCGGCGCGCGCAGGATGTCTACCCGGCGCCGTCACCGCTCGTCGTCGTCGCTGTCGACGTACAGGATCCGGGCAACCTCGGCGCGATCGTGCGCGTCGCTGAAGCGGCCGGTGCGACCGGCGTCGTCGCCGCCGGCGCGTCGGCCAACCCGTTCGGCTGGAAAGCGCTGCGCGGCTCCATGGGCAGCGCGCTGCGCGTGCCGATTCTCGGCGGCGATCCGCGCGCCGCGATCGATGCGGCCCGGGCGCATCGCTGCCGGATCGTTGCGACGATTCCTCGCGCCGGCCGGACGCCGTTCGACCTCGATCTCACCGGGCCGGTCGTGCTGCTGATCGGCGGCGAGGGCGCAGGGCTGCCGGAGACGCTCGTCCAGACCGCCGACGAGCGCGTCACGATTCCGATGCGGCCGCCGGTCGAGTCGCTGAACGCCGCCGTCACGGCCGCCGTCGTGCTCTACGAAGCGCGGCGCCAGCGGCTCGCGGACAACCGCCCGTTGATGATTGCTGATTGTTGATTTATCGATTCAATGAGCAAGTTTTCAGAGCAAGGTGCAAAATTAGCTCGCTCGCGGGTGGCCGCGAACGGGCCGCCCCGCCGGGCGCGGAGCGGTGAGCCGGCACGCAGCACTCAACAATGGACTGATCTCTGATGGGTTCGCTGTTCGAGGATCCGCCATCGGCGTCGAGCGAACCGGACGAGCGCGGCCGATCACGCGGACGGCGCGCCACCGAGCGCACCGCGCCGCTCGCCGAGCGGATGCGGCCGCGGTCGTTCGACGAGTTCGTCGGCCAGGAGGAGCTCCTCGCGCCGGGCACACCGCTGCGCGACGCGATCGAGCGCGACCTGCTGCAATCGATCATCCTCTGGGGTCCGCCAGGCACCGGCAAGACGACGATCGCCCGGATCATCGCGGACACGACCCGGGCGCGGTTCGTCTCGTTCAGCGCGGTCCTCGCCGGCATCAAGGAAATCCGCGAGGTGATGAGCGAGGCCGAGCGCCTGCGCCGGACCACGGGCCAGCGGACGATTGTGTTCATCGACGAGATTCATCGCTTCAACAAGGCGCAGCAGGACGCGTTCCTGCCGCGCGTCGAGGCCGGCGACATCGTGCTGATCGGCGCGACCACCGAGAACCCGTCGTTCGAAGTGAACGCGGCGCTGCTCTCGCGATCGAAAGTCTTCGTGCTGCACGGGCTGACCACCGACGAGGTCGAAGGCATCGTGCGGCGTGCGCTCGCGGATCGCGAGCGCGGCCTCGGCACCGACGCGGTGGCGGTGGACGAGGATGCGCTGCACGCGATCGCGATGTACGCCAACGGCGATGCCCGCGCGGCCTTGAATTTGCTGGAGTTGAGCGTCGCGGCCGCCCCCGCGGCCGACAGCGACCGCCGCGTCGACGTGGCGCGCGTCGAGCAAACGATCCAGCGGCGGGCGTTGCTCTACGACAAGTCCGGCGAAGAGCATTACAACCTCATCTCCGCGCTGCACAAATCGATGCGCAACAGCGACGCTGACGCGACGGTGTACTGGCTCGCGCGGATGGTGGAGGCGGGCGAGGATCCGCTGTACATCGCACGGCGGCTGGTGCGCTTTGCGTCCGAAGACATCGGCAACGCCGATCCGCAAGCGCTCACCGTGGCGGTCGCGGCAAAGGACGCGGTCCACTTCATCGGCATGCCGGAAGGCAACACCGCGCTGGCGCAGGCTGCGCTCTACCTTGCGACCGCGCCCAAGAGCAACGCCATCTACGAGGCCTACAACCACGCGGCGCTGGACGCGCACAAGGACGTCGCACAGCCGGTGCCCCTGCACTTGCGAAACGCGCCGACCAAGCTGATGAAAGACCTCGCCTACGGCAAGGGCTACAAGTACGCGCACGACGAGGAGGACGCGGTCGCCGACATGTCCTGCTTGCCGACCGCGCTCGAAGGGCGGAAGTACTACGAGCCGACGGAACGTGGCTTCGAAAAGGAGATCAAGCGGCGCCTCGACGGATGGGAGGCGATCAAGAGGAGGCGGCGGCACGACGCCTAGCGCCGTCGCGATTCACCCTCATCATCGCGATTCTCCAGGCCCCGCTTCGTCAATCCTTCGTCCCTCCCGCTGCCAGTATTCGTGGCCGGGATCACGGAAATCGCGCGACGGCCAGTTCCCGTTGCCGCCGCCGGCTGCAATGACGTCGGTCCAACCCGCGTCCCGATAGACAGTTACGCCGTCCAATCGCGCCTCCGGTACCCCGATTGCTCTACCAGCCCATCGATTGACGTTCGAGGGAGGGTGCCGTATGCGGATGAGGAAAATCGAGCGGCGGCCGAAGAAGGCTCGCGTGAAGGGTCGGTCGCGAATCGCGAACGCGCTGCGCACGATGAGCACGCGCACGATGGTGATTGGCGTGCTGTGCTTTCTCGGCGCCGCCATGGTGATTGGTGCGGCGACGTCCGACGTGCGGCCGGATTACAGCACGCCGCGCCCGCAGGCACACACGAACGAGCCGGCGGCACCGGCCGCGCCGGCGGCACCGCCAGCCGCTCACGCGGCCACCGCCACCGAACCCGCGGTGGTTCCGCCGGCCGAAGCCAAGGCGCCCGACGCCCAGGTCGCCGCGGTGACGATCACCGGATGCCTCGAGCGCAACGACGAGACGTTCCGATTGAAGGACACGTCCGGCGACTACGCACCGAGGACGCGGAGCTGGAAGACCGGGTTCCTCAAGAAGGGTTCGGCGACCGTCGACGTGGTGGACGCGGCGAAGAGCGCGAGGCTTCCGTCGCACGTGGGCCAGCGTGTCAGCGTGACCGGCGTCCTCAATGGCCGCGAGATGCAGGTTCGATCGCTGCAGCGGATCAGCGCCTCCTGCGGCGTCAAGGGCTGATCAGTCGAACGACCGCGTGAACAGATCGTCGATCGCGCGCTTCGCGTGATCCTGCAGCGTGCGGGTGCCGGTCCCGGTGACATGCGGATGCGTGATCACCGGCAGATCGGCGCTCGCGCGCGCCTGCCAGTCCGAGCCGGTCCAGGTGAGCCAGCCTTGCCGCTCCTGGTCGTAGACATGGAGCGGCTTGTTGCACAACTTCGCGAACTCGGCGCCCCATCCCGTGCCGCCGCGCACGGTGCCATCGTCCTGAATGACGCCGACCACGTAGATTTCCTGGCCGTTGTTGACCTGATACCAGAGCGTCTGCAGGACCTTGCGGATCGTCGGGGCGTCGGTGTAGCGGCGGTGCATGAGGCGCGAGACGTACTCGAGGCTGACGTCGCCGGCCTGCAGCTCCTCGTGATTGAGCACGCGAACGCCGCGGCGCCGCTCGATCTTGTGGCCGTCGAAGGTGAAGTTCACTTCCTCGACGCCGTGCGCTTCAGCGCATGCGCCGAACGCGGCCTCGGCGCCCGCCGCGCCGCCGCTGAACAAGATTCCGTCGCCACGCTTCATTTGTGCGTCTCCCGCGCGTCTGCGATCATAGCATCCGTCATGAACGCATCCGGGCGGCGCTACCGCGCCGGCGAATCGCTCGAGGATTTCTGCCGCGCCTGCAAGACCGATCGGCTGCACACGGTGATTGCCGCCGACGGCGACGGCCAGCCGATTCGCGTGGCCTGCGGCTTCTGCCACAGCGAACACAACTATCGCGGCGGACCTCGCCTTCGTCCCTCGGACTTCGGCGGCCCTGCCGCGCACGGTGTCACGAGCGGCGCGCCGGTGCGGCCGCCGGCGGGCACGGCGGCGCCGTCACGATGGACCGCGGCCGGACAGACCCCTGCCGCTGCCGCCGCGCGATCGCGCGTGCCGTCCGACAAGGAACCGTTTCCAATCGTCAGCGAGCGCGAAAGGACAGGTCCGGCGATGCCACTCCAAGGAACCGACGATCTGGAGCTGCTGCTCCGCCGCGTGATTCGCGAAGAGACCGGCATCTCGGCAGTGGCGCCGGCCGAGAAGTGGCGCAATGGAACGCTCGTCCTGCGGCCCGGCACGCCCGGGCTGCAGGAGAAGACCTGGCCGATCGAGACGTTCTTCCACAAGGTGGTGATGCTGCGCAACCGCCTGCGGACGCTCGAACAGCAGGTGAACGCCGCCGAACTGCCCGACGACGTGAAGGTGAAGCTGCAGGGCTACATCAGCGGCTGCTACGGTACGCTCACCAGCTTCAACGTGCTGTTCGCCGACGAGGCCGATCAGTTCAAGGGCAGCGGCGGAGAGTGACGCCCCGTCGAACTCGGCAAGGCGGGGACGAATCCGGAGAAGCGGTGTCTAAGGAACACGGATTATACTGACCGCCTTTCAGGGGGACTCCCATGCAGCTGTCCGAGCGGAAGATCGGCGACGTGGTAATCGTGGACGTATCGGGAAAGATCACGCTGGCTGACGGTGGCGACCAGGTGCTCAAGGACAAGATGCGGAGTCTCGTGCACCAGGGTCACGCGAAGCTGCTGCTCAATCTCGGCGACGTCTCCTACGTCGACAGCGCCGGTCTGGGTGAGATCGTGCAGTCCTACGCCACCGTCAACAAGAACGGCGGATCGCTCAAGCTGCTGAACGTGACGAAACGGATCAAGGACCTGCTGTCGATTACGAAGCTCCTGACGGTGTTCGAAACCTTCGACAGCGAGTCGGAGGCCGTCACCAGCTTTTCAGCGCCGGCCTAGGCAATCGGGCTTCACTTCGATCCCTGGACTTTCGGGAACGACAGTTCGCCACTCGGATCGCGCCGCTTCAGCGCGCGGACGCGGCCGTCCTCGACGACGAACTCGAATACCACGTCGGCAAATTGCGGCGTGCGGAACCGCAGCGCCTTCACCTGGGTGAGCGCCACGGGCGGCGCGCCCGGCGGCACGAGTGACAAGCCTGTCGTCTCCTGGTACTTGACCTGCAGCCTGGTTCCGGTCGGCGTCTCGTACTCGCCCGCCAGCTGCGTCAGCAGGGACGGGGCGACCCGCTCGGGCTTCTTCGCGAACACTGCCTCCGCCTCGTCCAGCGACATGACCGCCTGATCGATGTCGCCCTGCGGGTTGGTCCGGAAGTTCACGGACCACCGGCCGTCCTCCTCGTCGTCCGGAGTGTCGAAGCGATCGTAGTGAAAGTGAGCGAGCGGCATCTTGATCTTGTGGAAGTCGAACTGCAGCTGTTTGTCCTTCAGGCCGATCTTCATCACGCCGTAGGCCGGGTTCTCGTACTCGCCGGCATAGTCCGCGAGTGCGTGTGACGGCTGCGTGTTCGCGACGCGATCGACGCCCGCTTTCGACCGCGCTTCCTTCCCCGCGGCCTTCGCCTTGAGGCGGATGTCGAGGCCGCGCTGCGCCCACGCCGTCTGATCGAGGCCCAGCAGCCGCTCGTAGACGTTGTAGCTGATGTAGTTGTAGAGCGGCGCCGTGTGATTGCCGACCACCAGCACGACGACGCCGATTTTCTCCTTGGGCAGGTACGAGACCTGCGAGTGGAACCCCGGGAGATCGCCGCCGTGATAGGCGATGAGATGCCCGCGATAGGACGCGGTCCAGCGGCCCATCCCGTACGCCGCGTTCAACAGCTCCCAGTAGCCGCGCTGCTCGGCGGCGGTGTTCGGCATGGCGATCGCCGGCTGCAGCGTCTCCTTCAGGGCGTCCTTCGGGATCACCTGCTTGCCTCGATACACGCCGTCGTTCATCAGCGCGATCAGCCAGTGCGAGAGATCGTCGATGTTCGAGACGATCGCGCCGCACGGCGCCACGCCCTCGATGTCCTCGTAGTACGGCGTCTCGTACAGCTCGAAGGTATCCCGCCGCTCGGTGAAGCCGACGCCGTGCTCCGGCGCCTTCACCATCTCGGCGATCGTGTAGCCGGTCGACTTCATCTCCAGCGGCTGCAGGATCCGCTCGCGCACGAACTGCTCCCAGGTCTTCCCCGACTGCATCTCGATCAGGTAGCCGACGCCGGCGAACATCAGGTTGTTGTAGAGGAACGACTGCCGCATCGGCTCCTGCGGCTCGAGGTATTTCAGCCGCTCGAAAAGCTCTTTCCGGGTGAAGTCCGACTTGTACCAGATCAGGTCGTGGCGGGTAATGCCGGTGCGGTGCGACAGCATGTCGCGCAGCGTCACGGTGTTGTTCAGCTGTTCGTTGTAGAAGCGGATCGACGGGACCGAGTCGTGAACCGGCTTGTCCCAGGTCAGCTTGCCGTCCTCGACGACCATGCCGGCGGCGACCGCCGTGAAGAGCTTCGTGTTCGACGCGATTGGACAGACCGTGCCGGGCGTGAACGCCAGCTTCCTGCCGTAGTCGCGGTAGCCGTTGCCCTTCGCGAACACCAGCCTGTCGCCGACGACGATGCCGACGCCGATGCCCGGACCGTTCCAGTCCTTGAGCACCTTCGCCATGTACTCGTCGAAACCATCCAGCCGCTTCGAGACGTCGATCTCCTGCGCGCTGGAGGTAGCGGCCCACGCCAGCAGCACGACGAGCGCCATGAGTTTCTTCATCACGTCACCTCGGTGCAGTCGAAAACCAGGAGCACGCTTGCAGAATTCGGCAACGTTCTCTGAGACGTTCTGCGCGGTCACGCGTTCACAGCGCGCTCGTGCAGGCACGGCAGCGCTTGGCGCCCTCCGGCACGGTCTCGAGACAGAACGGGCACGCTTTGGTCGGGTCAGCCGGCGTCGGCTTCAGAAAGCGCCTGACGATCAGGAATACGGCAAACGACACGATCACGAAGTCGACGACCGTGCCGGCAAAGTTGCCGTAGTTGATCGAGTTGACGACTTCCTTTCCGTCAGGACCGATGACGCGCGACAGGACGATCTTCGCGGCCCGCCAGTCGCCGCTCGGCATCCCCATGCTGATGACCGGCATCAGCAGGTCGCTGACGACAGATGTGACGACGCGTCCGAGGGCCGCGCCGGTGATGACGCCGACGGCCAGCGCCAGCGCGTTCTGCTTGAGGAGGAATTCCCGGAATTCTCGGTACATGGCGCCCGCGATTATACGGGCGCTGTGTCAATGGAGTGTGTGGGATCGATGCGCCCATGGGCCGGCTGGGAATGGACCCATCGGTCCTACTCCACCCACCCTACGGGCCTATCGGCCCTACTATAGAGCCTACTGTTGGTCAGCGACGGCGGCCGCGGCGATCGTGTGCACCGGCTCCGGCTGTTCATACGCCGGCAGCTTGCGCAGCATCTCGCCGCGAATCGGAAGAATGAACGAGAAGCGGTAGTCGCCCTGCATCCGGCCGATCGGGATGCCGACCAGGTTGCCGCGCTGATCGAGCACGCCGCCGCCCGACACGCCGGGATGGCCGTCGGTGAGGCAGGTCACGAGCCCGTTTGCGGTGCGCTGTCCGACGTAGCCGGTCGAGAGAATGATCCCCTTCGAGTAATCGTTGCCGAGACGGAAGATCGGATCGGCGAACTCGTACGCGAACGCCGAGTCGACGTGCAGCGGCGGCAGATCCAGATCGCGCGTCTTGATGATCGCCCAGTCGCCGCTGTGAACCTCGACGTCCGCGTCGCCGGTGTCGATCACCTTCGCCGGGATTTCCTTCCCGCGGTACATCACCTTCACCGACGTGATCCGGCGGGTCGAGGCGCGCTCGTCGTCGTCGCGCAGCGCGACGACCGCGTGCTTCACGGTGATGAAGTAGCCGTTGCCAAGATAGCCGGCGGTGCCGTAGTTCGTCTTGCCGAAGTTGTCGTAGGAGTAGAGCTCGACGAAGCTCGCGCGGCGATCGCGCAGCAGGTTGACGGGGAGGAGCCCCATCTCGCTCTGCAGCTGCTCTTTGATCTCCGCGACCATGCGTGCGCGCGTGGCCGCCGACTGTCCTGCCTCGTTCTCGCGCGCCGTCTTGATGCCCGCAGTCGCGACGGCGGTGGCGGCCGGCTTCGGTTCGGCCTGCGCGTGCACTTCAGCGCGGATCGCTTCGAGCTTCGCGTCGTACGACGCGCGCATCGCCGCGTCGTTGTGGCGCGTTTGCATCACGCCCAGCGTGTAGCAGGAAATGGCGGTGGCGACGATCGAACTGCCTACGACGAGACGACGAACCATGCGAGACTCCAAGTTCGGCAGCTAAGCGCCTCGGATCGCTGGAGGCTTAGCTTTGCGCTCCTGCATTCGACCGAATACAGGATGACCCTTTCGCTTGGAAAGCGGCGAGCGCTTCTAACTGACGTTTTTACTTACGGTTGTGAGCGAGCAAAGTCAGAGTAACAGCGCCTCATGAGCGTGTCAAGCGCGTAAACGCCCATCCAACGACAAAAACGACCACGCCCGCTCCAAACAACTTCGGGTCGGGCCCCATCGGGCCCGCAATGAAGATATCGACCAATAGCAGCCACATACCAATGAGCTGGCACAGCCGACCGATGTAATAGACAGCTTTTCCCACCGGCCGCTCGGCTAAAGCCTTCGCGCTACGTGTGTTGGCCCTCGCCCGGCCACTCTCCGCTCCCCGGCGTCCCCGTCCTGCCCGTCCCGCCCCTCCTGCCCATCCCCCTCAGATCCGCTCGAAATTCTTCTCGAGCTCGCGCCGGGACAGCCGCAGCATGACCGGCCGACCATGCGGACAGACCGTCGAATAGGCCGTTTCCCGGAGCTCCGCCAGAATGTGCGCCATCTTCTCGTAGGTGAGGGGGTAGTTCGCCTTCACCGCCGCATGACAGGCAGTCGTCGCCGCAATGCGCTGCAGGGCATCCTGCACGTGGGCGCTGCGGTCGAGCGCTTCGAGGTCCTCGGCCAGGGTGAGCAACGCCTTGGCGCACGCGTTCGCTTCGAGGAGCGCCGGCACGGCAGCCACTCTCAAGGTCGTTTCCCCAAACTCTTCGAGCTCGAACCCCAGCCGCGCGAGCTCGCCGGCGCGATTCAGCAGCGCCTCGTACGCGGACGGCGGCACGTCGAGCAGCATCGGCACCAGCAGCCGCTGCGACTCCAGCGACCCCCGCGTCAGCCGTTCCATCACCCGCTCGAACAGCACGCGCTCGTGCGCCACATGCTGATCGATGATCGCGATCCCGTCGTCGTCCACCGCGACGATGAAGGTGTCGCGAAACTGGCCGAGCGGGATCATCGGCTTGATGCCGATTGCCGTCGAATCAGAGGTTCGGCTGAAGCCGGACCCGGCCGATGTCAGGTGGTCTTCAACGCCGCCGCTTGCCCCGGCACCGGCCGCGTTCTCGAGAGGCGCAGCCACAGCGGATGCGGCCAGCCGGACCGCATCGGTCATGTCCGGCTTCAGCCGGGCCGACTCCGGCGCCCACCGGTTCGGATAGACGCCTCCGGCGAGTACGTCCGGCAGCGTCATCGTCGCCGGATGCGGCTGCGCAAGATGCTCGGGGCGAAGCTGCAGCTGCGGCGCGCCGCTCTGACCGAGCGTCTCCATGAACGCGCGGCGGACGACTTCGTGGACCAGCGACTGCTCACGGAACCGGACTTCGGCCTTCGTGGGGTGCACGTTGACGTCGAGCGCGTCCGGCGGCATTTCGATGAAGAGATGGACCTCGGGGCTGCGCTCCTTGATCGATGCCTGGCTGTACGAGTCGATGATCGCGTGCGCGATCGTCCTGTCCTTGACGATGCGACGGTTGATGAAGACGTTCTGCGGCCCGCGGGTCGGGCCCTGATCCGCGAGCGCGGCAATGAAGCCTGCGAGTTTCAGCCCGCCCGCCTCCTTGTGCAGCTCGAGAAGATCGCTCCGCTCGCCGTACAACTGATACAGGCGGTCGCGCTGAGACTGTGCCGGCGGACACTGCAGCACCGCACGGCCGCCGCTCGTCAGCGCGAAGCCGACGTCTGGATATGCCAGCGCCAGCTGCGTGACGATCCGCGACACCTGCCCCGATTCAGCAGCGTCGGCCTTCAGGAACTTGCGGCGCGCGGGCAGGTTGTAGAACAGATCGCTCACTTCGACGACGGTGCCCTCGGCGGCCGCCACTTCGGCGACGCTCGAGACGGCGCCGCCGTTGACACGGATCTCCGTGCCGCTCTGGCGCCCCCGCGCGCGCGTGCGCAGCACGAAGTGCGAGACCGACGCGATCGACGGCAGCGCTTCGCCGCGAAACCCGAGCGTGACGATCGCGGCGAGATCGTCGGCCCTGCGGATCTTGCTGGTCGCATGCCGCTCGATCGCCAGCCGCGCATCTTCGGGCTCCATGCCCTCGCCGTCGTCTTCGACGCGGACCAGCTTCTTGCCGCCAAGCTCGATGTGAATGGCGAGCCGCCGCGCGCCGGCGTCGATGGCGTTTTCGACCAGCTCCTTGACGACCGACGCCGGGCGCTCGACCACTTCGCCGGCCGCGATCTGGTTGGCAAGCTCCGGGGGAAGACGGTTGATCTTGCCCATCTGACGATCAGCGCAAAGAGCGCAGAGACCGCAAAGAATCTTTTGTACAACGATGCTTTGCGAGCTCTGCGGCCTTTGCGTTCAGATCCACCTCCGCGAGCGGAATACCACCACCATGCCAGCCACGACCGCGATCATGGCACCGAGCACCCACCAGAACTGCGCCGCGTCGCCGCCTCGAAGATGCGGCAGCGGCACGTTCATGCCCCAGATGCCGGCGATGAGCGTCGGTGGCATGAACAGCACTGTCACCAGCGTCAGCACCTTCATCACCTCGTTGAGGCGGAAGCTGACGTTCGAGAGATGCGCGTCGAGCATGCCGGTGATCCGATCCTGGAACATCAGCGCGTCGTCGGCGATCCGCACCAGGTGATCGTAGACGTCGCGGAAGCGGAACGACATCTCGGTGCTGACGTCGACGAAGTCGCGCCGCGCCAGGCGCGCGACGACGTCGCGCTGCGGCGTCACGATGCGACGCAGGCTCGCCACCTGCTGCTTCTCGTCGAGAATGCGGCGCACCAGCTTCGGATCGCCGGTGCGGAAGATCTCTGCTTCCAGTGCGTCGAGGCGATCCTCGAGCTTGTCCATCTCCGGCCGGTAGTGATCGACCATCGTGTCGACGATCCGGTGCAGCAGGGCGACCGCGCCCTCGGAGAGGATCTTGCTGTTCCGTGTCGCGTGGCCGCGGAGATCCGCGATCGAACGCGAATCGCCGTCGTGGACGGTGACCAGATAATTCGGTCCGACGAAGAAGTCGACGTCGTGCGTGGCGAAGCGGTGCTCCGCCTGCGTCGACTCGATGCCGTGCAGGATCACGTACAGATAGCCGTCGTAGGCCTCCGCCTTCGGATACTGCAGCTTCGACATCGCGTCTTCCACCGAGAGCGGGTGGAACGCAAAGGTGTCGCTGAGGATCAGCGACTCGGGGATCGAGGGGTCGGACAGGTCCACCCAGACGATCGCGCCGGCTGCGGGATTCAGCCAGGTGCGGTCGAGGCTGGTCACCTGCTGGGTCTGCCCGTTGCGGTGGACAAAGATTGAAACCATGACATGGCTGATGGCTGATGGCTAATGGCAATGGTTCATGGCCGATGGCGGGTCGTTTCACCATAGCCATCAGCCATAGCCATCAGCCATTCGCCCTCAGCCATGACGCGCTTCTCAGTCTCCGACCTTCACCGCGAGCGCTGCCTGCGCAGCGGCGAGGCGGGCAACCGGGACTCGGTACGGCGACGCGCTGACGTAGTCGAGTCCCACGTCGTGGAAGAAGTGGACCGACGCCGCGTCGCCGCCGTGCTCGCCGCAGATTCCCAGCTTCAGGTTCTTGCGCGTCCTGCGGCCGCGCTCGACGCCGACCCGGACGATGTCGCCGACGCCGACGACATCGATCGACGCGAACGGATCCTTCTCGAGGATCTTCTTGTCCTGATAGATCTTCAGGAACTTCCCGACGTCGTCGCGCGAGAAGCCGAAGGTGAGCTGCGTGAGGTCGTTGGTCCCGAACGAGAAGAACTCGGCGTCCTCGGCGATCTGATCGGCGACCACCGATCCGCGCGGCACCTCGATCATCGTGCCGACGAGGTACTTGATTTTGACGCCGGTCTCCTTGATCACGTCGGCGGCGACGCGATCGACGATTGCCTTCTGATCCTTGAGCTCCCTGGGCAGGCCGACCAGCGGGATCATGATCTCCGGCACGATCTTCACGCCTTCCTTGTTCAGCCGGCAGGCCGCCTCGATGATCGCGCGGGTCTGCATCTCGGTGATCTCCGGATAGGTGATGCCGAGGCGGACGCCGCGATGGCCGAGCATCGGGTTGAACTCGTGCAGCTGCTCGACGCGCGCGAGCAGGCGCTTCTTCTCGTCGAGCTCCGCGCCGGTCCTGCCGGTCGCCTCGAGCCGCGCGATGTCGACCATCAGCTCCTCGCGCTTGGGCAGGAACTCGTGCAGCGGCGGATCGATGGTGCGGATCGTCACCGGGTTGCCATGCATCGCCTTGAAGACGCCGTAGAAGTCGTCGCGCTGCAGCGGCAGCAGCTCGTCGAGCGCCTTGCGGCGCTCGCCCTCCGAGTCGGCGAGGATCATCCGCTGCACGATCGGAATGCGCCCTTCGCCGAAGAACATGTGTTCGGTCCGGCACAGTCCGATGCCGCCGGCGCCGAAGCGGTAGGCGAGCTCCGCCTGGTCGGGCTGATCGGCGTTCGCATAGACGCCGAGCCGGCGGAACTTGTCGGCCCACGACAGCAGCGTGTCGAAGCGCCGGTACAGATCGGACTGCTTCGCGTCGAGCGAGCCGTCGAGCACCTGCAGGATCTCGCTCGGTTTCGACTTCACGCGGGCGATCTTCACCTCGCCGGTCAGCCCGTCGAAGGAGACGAAGTCGCCCTCCTTGACGACAGTGCCGCCGACGCGAAACTGCTTGCCCCGCTCGTCGATCTCGAGACCGCCGGCGCCGACCACCGACGGCTTGCCCATCTGCCGTCCGACGACCGCAGCGTGGGACGTCATGCCTCCGGTGGCGGTGAGGATCCCCTGCGACACGAACATGCCGTGAATGTCGTCGGGCACCGTCTCGCGCCGGACGAGAATCACCTGCTTGCCCTCGTTCGCCCACTCGACCGCGTGATCGGCGGAGAAGACCACCTGGCCGCTGGCCGCGCCCGGTGACGCCGGAAGCCCTTTGGTCGCGAGCGGGATCTTCGTCCACTCGTCGGGATCGAAGCCGGGCGCGAGCAGCTGGTTCAGCGCTTCGGGATCGACCAGCAGGACCGCTTCCTTCGGCGACAGCAGCTTCTCGGCCACCAGGTCGGTGGCGATCACCACGGCGGCAAAGCCGGTGCGCTTGCCGTTGCGCGTCTGCAGCATGAACAGGCGCTCGTCCTGGATCGTGAACTCGAAATCCTGCACGTCCTTGTAGTGCTTCTCGAGCCGCGTCGTGATCTCGCGCAGCTGCTTGTAGGCCTTCGGCATCACCTGCTCGAGCTCGCCGATCGGCTGCGGCGTCCGGATGCCGGCGACGACGTCTTCGCCCTGGGCGTTGATCAGGAACTCGCCGTAGAACTCCCTGGCGCCGGTCGCGGGGTTGCGCGTGAAGCCGACGCCGGTGGCCGAGCGGTCGCCGGTGTTGCCGAACACCATCATCTGCACGTTCACCGCGGTGCCGATGTGATCGGGGATGTCGTAGATGCGGCGGTACTCGATCGCGCGCGCGTTCATCCACGAGCGGAACACCGCGTCGCGCGCCATCTTCAGCTGCTCGTTCGGGTTCTGCGGGAAGTCGCGCTTCGCCCGGCCCTTCACCACCTTCTTGTAGCGGGCGACGACCTCGCGCAGCGCCTGCTCGTCGAGGTCGGTGTCGCTCTTCGTGCCGCGGGCGTTCTTGACCGCCTCGAACTCGTGCTCGAACGCCTCCTTCGGGATCTCGAGCACGACGTTGCCGAACATCTGGATGAAGCGGCGGTAGCTGTCGAACGCGAACCGGCCGTTCTGCGTCCGGCGCTTGAGTCCCTCGACGGCGTCGTCGTTCAGGCCGAGATTGAGGATCGTGTCCATCATGCCGGGCATCGAGAACTTCGCCCCGGAGCGGACCGAGACGAGCAGCGGGTTTTCGGTGGAGCCGAGCGTGGCGCCGGCGGTTTTCTCGAGCTTCCCGAGGTTGTCGGCGATTTCCGCGTCGATGCCTGCCGGGATCTTCCGGTTCTGCTCGTAGTAGATGTTGCAGACCTCGGTCGAGATCGTGAAGCCGGGCGGCACCGGCAGGCTCGCGTTGGTCATCTCGGCGAGGCCGGACCCCTTGCCGCCGAGCAGGTCCTTCATGGTGCGGTTGCCGTCTGCCTTGCCGTTGCCGAAGAAGTAGACGTACTTCTTCCGCGATCCTGCTCGCTTCTTCGTCGCCGTCGGTTTCTTCGCCGCCACTTTCTTCGCCATCGTCACTCCGGTAAGTCGAGAATCAATTGATACAGGCGACACGGTCACGCCGCGCTCGCGTCGGGGAACGCAAAGGATCGGTCGCGCGTGCGGTCACGCCGGCTTCACTTCCTCGGGCGCGATCTCTGAAATATCCCCACCCGTTTGAATAACTGTGTCGTGCAACGTCTTGAGCAGCGCGAGCCGCGCCTCGCGGACGGCCGGATCGTCGGTCATCACCAGGACGTCGACGAAGAACTTGTCCACCGGCGCATGAAGCGGCGCAAGCTGGTTCATCGCGTCGACATATTGTTTCCGATCCAGCGCCGCCTGGATCCGTGGCCAGCTCTCTTTCAGCTCGGCGAGGAGCGCGCGCTCCGCTGGCTCGGTCAACGCGGTGCGCAATCCGTCCCACCCATACTCCTTCGTGCTCTCGAACCCTTTGGTGATGTTCTTCACGCGTTTGAACAGGGTGGCGAGCGATTCGAACCCGGGCGTCTTGCGTGCCTGCGCCAGCGCGTCGGCACGCAGCAAGGCGTCAGACGGCGAAGCTCTGATGAACCGTCTGACCGCGCGAATGGCGTTCAGTGGATGGCCGCGCCGCTCGAGGAGGTATTCTTCTCTGTCGGTGAGGAACTCGAATACCGCCGAGCGCCATCCTTCGACCGCGGGCGCATCGGCAGGAAACGTCGCGCGCGCCTGGTCGACGAGCGCATCGAGGAGTTGCCGCTTCTCGAGATCCTTCTTCGCCGGCAGGTCCGTCAGGATCTTCATGACGCCCTGCGCCGCGCGGCGGAGACCATACGGATCGCGCGAGCCGGTCGGCTTCTCCCCCGCCGCGAAGAGACCGACGATCGTGTCGAGTTTGTCAGCGAGTGACACCGCCGCCCATGTCGCCGCCGCGGCACCGAGTTGCTGGCGCGACGGTGGCGCATCGGCTTCGACGCCGACCGGCAGATAGTGGTAGTAGATCGCCTTCCAGATCTGTTCCGGCAGCTTCTCCGCGCGGGCGTAGATGCCGCCGATCGTGCCCTGCAGTTCGGTGAACTCGCGGACCATGTCGGTCGTGAGATCGACCTTGGCGAGCCGCGCGGCTTTCGCGGCCGCGGCCGCCGTCGACGCGTCGGCCGAAAGCGTTTCCCGCGCGATCCACCCGGCGAGCTGCTCGATTCGCTCCGCCTTGTCCCGGTACGACCCGAGCTTCCTGTGAAACAGCATCGTCCCGAGCCGTTCGATGCGGGACTC
>DATFWL010000147.1:0-49679 GCA_035259385.1 Vicinamibacterales bacterium
TCGCCCCACCAGACGTCTTTGGTGTGATCCGGGTTCGCCTTGTTCGCGGTGGAGTTGTCGTACCACGCGGTGGCGTGCAGCTTCGAGCCCTTCGGCAGCTTCAGAGGCTGCTTGAACACGTAGTCGGTCTGCCAGTTGAAGTCGTACTTCGGGACCGACAGGACCGTGTCCTTCCGTCCGTCCGGGTACGTCACGTCATAGATCCAGCGCTTTCCGCGCACGTGCGTGTGCGGGATCATGCTCCACAGCGTGACATCCTGGTTGACCGTCATCTCCGCATCCACGCGCTGATCAGGGGCATCGGGCGGAATGTGCAGCCCGCCATTCACGAGCGACGCGAAGCGGACCTCGGTCGCCGGCTTCGACTTCGCGAACTTGACGCCGATGCGCGTGCGATCCGTGGCGGGCTTGCCCACCGGCGTGTAGTGCATCTGGAAGATCAGCGTCGTGCCCGCCGGCAGCTTCATTGCAGTGCCATCCTGGTAGACGCGGACGAACTGACCCGGCGCGAACCCGCCAATCGCCGGCCCCATGCGCCGCGGCGCCGGCCGATCGTTCGGACCCGGCGCCTTCTGCTGCTCGGGCGGAAGGGCTGGACCGCCGGTCTGACCGGCGGGGATGTTGGTCGTCCCCTCGGCGAACGTGAACAACGGGGCCGGACGCTGCGCCGGCGGCTGTCCCGCGGCTCCGGCCGGCGGCGTCGATCCTGCCGGCGGCGCGGGCGGCGCCGCGTACACGATCACGTGATGGACCACTTTCGGATCGCCGGCGCGCACTTCCATCGCCTGGATCCACCTGTCCTCGGTCGTGTTCGTCGGAATCGAGAAGTACTGATAGGCGACGGTGCCGTCGGCAGGAACCGGATAGTCTTCCTGCATGCTGAAGATGGCGTCGGGCTGCCCGATCAGCCACTCGCTCGCGTAGCTGGGCTGCGGCGGGAGATCCTTGGCGTTGCCCTCGGGCGCCCCGGCGTTCACCCAGCTGACGATCGTGTCGCGATCGGCATCGGACAGCCGGCGATCGTTCAGGAATTCGCCGTGCGCCGGATCGGCGTGCCACGGCGGCATCGTCCCCTTCGACACATTGGTCGCGATCGATTTCGCCCAGGGCCGCGCATCCTTGTAGGAGAGCAGCGACATCGGCGCGATCTCACCCGGACGATGGCAGTTCGTGCAGTTTTTGTAGAGAATCGGCGCGACGTCCTTGCTGAACGTCGGCGCGGCCGACTTCGCCGCCGGCGATTGCGCGCCCAGATGGGCCGATGCCAAGGCGGCCACGGCGCACAGCGCCGCCGCGGCTACGGTCGTTCGAGTCATCATGCGTGGAAGCTCCTCAGATTGCCGAAACCGCGACAGGGGGATTCGGTTGATCGTACGGACCACTAACGCTCAGGTCAAGCCATTTGACGACCAGCCGCACACCGCGGTTCCCACGCACCGACTCCTGGCGGCTTCGGTTGCCGCCCTTCCGTTTCCGCCCGCCTTTGCGCGTTCGCCCTCCTTTGCGCGGTACCTTGGCGCCTTCCCGACGAGCCTCGCTCAGCCCGATCGCAATCGCCTGCTTGCGGCTTTTCACTTTCCTTCCGGATCGGCCTGACGTGAGCGTGCCGTGCTTGCCCTCATGCATCGCACGCTTCACCTTACTCTGCGCCTTCTTTCCATACTTGGCCATTCAGTCCTCCCGCACAGATCACGCGCGGGAGGCGGGTTGCAAGGCAGGTGCCCCGCGACATAAGCGAACGCCTGCTTGATTGCGAACGGCCGACCGCATAGCATCATCACGACCCGCGCCCGGGATTGCGCGCCCCATGACCATCCGCAGCCTCCCCGCATCGGCATCCGAACGCCAGCGACTCGTCCTGCTCGTCGACGCCGATGTGGACACGCGCCGCATGTACGCGGAGTACTTGCGAATGTCGTCGATTTGGTCAGTCGAAGAGGCTGCGGACGGGCGCGAGGCGCTGGCCAAGGCGATCACGCGCCGGCCGGCCGTTGTTGTAACCGAAACCCGCCTGCCGGGCATGAGCGGCTTCGATCTGTGTCGCCTTCTGCGATCCGATCCGCTCACCGCTCACATCTCGATCGTCGTCGTGACAGGCGACGCGCTCGAGACCGACGTCGCTCGTGCGCGGATGGCGGGCGCCGATGCCGTGCTCGTGAAGCCCTGTCTTCCTGATCGCCTGCGCGCCGAAATCGGCCGCGTGATCGGACACGGCGACGAGGCGCACACCACCAGCCGCGCGCCGGACGCCGACGCGGCCGCATCGGTCACGCCTCGTGTGGCCCCGCCGACAGTGACCTGTCCGACGTGCGACACGCCGCTGCGGTATCTCCGCAGTCACGTCGGCGGCGTCGGGAAGTTCCGTCACGAGCAGTGGGACTACTACGAGTGTGCCGGGGGGTGCGGTACGTTCCAGTACCGGCAGCGGACGAGGAAGCTGCGGAGAGTCTGAATCGAGCCCCGGCAGCGCTACGCGTCCGGAGTACGCGGCTCGGCGACCGTGATGAACGCGTCCACGAGGTTGCGGTCGCGCCAGCCCTTTCCTGCTTCGTCCGTCAACACCTGAAACGCCTCGTCGGCGAGACACGCGGCGCGGTACGGGCGTACGGTCGTCAGCGCGTCGAAGACGTCGACGATGCTGACGATCTGCGCGAGCAGCGGCACTTCGCCGTTCCGCAGACCGTCCGGGTAGCCGGTGCCGTCGAGTCGCTCGTGATGATGGCGAACGATCGGCCGGACCTTGTTGAGCGATCGCAGTCCGGCGCAGAGTGAATCGCCGACGAGCGGGTGCTTGCGCATGACCCGCGATTCCTGCGGGTCGAGCTTCCCGTCCTTCAGCAGGACGCGGTCGGGCACGGCGATCTTTCCGATGTCGTGCAGGAAGCCGCCGCGTTCGAGCGCGGCCAGGTCGTCGGCGTCGAGGCCAAGCGATCGGCCCAGCGTGGTCGCGTAGTGCGCCAGCCGCTGGCAGTGACCGTTCGTCGACGGATCGCGCGCCTCGATCGTCGCGCCGAGGCCCAGGATGACCGCTTCGGCGGACTCGAGCTCGTCGGTGTAGCGCTTGAGCCGGACGAGCGACTGGATGCGCGCGTGCAGCTCGGCCGAGTCGAACGGCTTGGTGAGGAAATCGTTGCAGCCTGCCTGAATGCCTTTGAGGCGGTCCCCGCGTTCTCCCTGCGCTGTGACGATGACGACCGGGATCAGCCGTGTCCGGGCGTCGTCCTTGATGCGGCGGCAGACCTCGAATCCCTGGCCGCGCGGCGCAACCAGATCGACGAGGACGAGATCGGGAGGATCGTCGCGGCACACCATGACCGCTCGATCCGCGTCGTGAACGACGGACACGTCGTGGCCTTCTCTGGTGAGGAGCCGCTTGAGAAAGCGGGCGCTGGTCTCGTCGTCGTCAGCCACGAGGATGGAGGCTCGCAACGCCATTGCCGATTAAGGTACCAAAAGAGCGCTGCGAGGTCATCTATGCGCCCGGTGTCCGTGTGCAGGCCGCACGGGCTGGCTCATGGGCGAGGTCGCTCGGCACGCGTGATGCAGCTTTATGAGGCAGGTAGAGATGGAGGAGGCAGCCTCATGCGTGTATTGAAAGCGTTCTGTTGCGCCGCCGCGATCACCGCGTTCGTCGCGCCGGCCGCGCACGCCGACGAGTGGAACAAGAAAACGATCCTGACATTCAGCGGTCCGGTCCAGGTACCGGGCGCCACGCTGCCCGCAGGCAGCTACGTCTTCAAGCTCGCCGATATTCCCGGAAACCGCCACGTCGTGCAGGTGTTCGACAAGGACGAGCAGAAGATCTACACGACGATCCTCGCGATCCCGAACCAGCGGCTCGAGCCGACCGACAAACCGGTGGTGCTCTTCGCCGAGCGCGCCAGCGGGACGCCGCAGGCGGTAAAGGTGTGGTATTACCCGGGTGACCGGATCGGCGACGAGTTCGTGTATCCGAAGAGCCAGGCGATGAAGATCGCCAAGGCGACGCACGAGCGCGTGCTCGCCTACAACGACGACCACACCGTGACCAACACGCCTGGAGAAGTTCCGAGGTCGATGAAGAGCGCGCGCGTCGGCTATTTCGACGAGAACGGCAACTGGCAGACCGAGGACCGCACGATCGCCGTCAACAGCGAGAAACCATCCGCCACGACCGAGCGCGCGACGGCGACAGCTACGCCGCCGGAGGCGACCACGGCGCGCAACACGACAACCGCGCGCAGCAACACGGTGGCGCCCGGCACCGCGACCGGCACATCCGGTTCCCGCTCCTCACGCCGGCATTTGCCACGCACCGGGAGCGAGCTGGCGCTGTTCGAGATCCTGAGCGGCCTGTCCCTCGCTGGCGGCGTAGCGGTACGGTCGCTCCGCACGCGGTTCGGCTCGGGTCGATAGCGCACGAATGGCAAGGCAGAACGACGGCGGCATGGCGCCCGTCCTCTTCGCGCTGCTGTCGGTCTGCCTTGCCGGAAGCGCTGCGCGCGCGCAGGAGCCTTCGTTTCGCACCGACTCGAGCGAGCTGGTCGTGCTGCCCGTCGTCGTCACGGACAAGCAAGGCCGATTCATTTCCGACCTCACCACCGATCGATTTGCGGTGTTCGACAACGGACGCCGCGTGCCGATCGAATTCTTCACCAGCGAAGACGCGCCGGTCACGATCGGACTCGTCATCGACGCCAGCGGCAGCATGCGGTCGAAGATCGGTGAGGTGATCGCGGCAACGCTCGCGTTTGCCAAGTCCAGCAACCCCGACGACGAGCTGTTCGCGGTCCGCTTCAACGACGACGTCCAGCACGCCGTCGCCGACGCGCCGTTCCTGCTCGCCAGCGATGTCGGCCGGCTCGAAACCGCGATGACCTCGGTCCATCCGGACGGCCGCACCGCGCTGTACGACGGCGTCATGGCTGCCCTCGATCATCTGTCGCGGGGCACCCGCGCCCGCAAGGCCTTGATCGTGATCAGCGACGGCGGTGACAACGCCAGCGCCGCGCAGCTCGACGACGTGCTCAAGCGCGCGCGCGATTCGAACGCGGCCATCTATACCGTCGGCATCTACGACGAGGCCGACATCGATCGCAATCCGCGCGTGCTGAAAACGCTCGCGCAGACGACCGGCGGCGAACGGTATCTGCCGCACTCGCCGAGCGAGCTCCTGCGCACCTGCCGCGTGATCGCGCGCGAGATTCGCAGCGGCTACACGATCGGCTACGTGCCGCCCGAACACGACGGCGCGTACCACCGCGTGCGCGTCGTCATCGACGCGCAGCAGCGGAAACTGAACGTCCGCACGCGCCCCGGCTACTTCGCCGCCGGCCACCCGTCACGACCATGACGAGAGACAACGTATTGCGATGGATCGAACGCGGTCTGCTGACCGCGGGTGTGGTACTTGCCGCCTGGTGTGCCGCTGTGCTGGTGGAGGCGCGTTTCTTCCAGTCGGTGCCGGTGTCGCGTCCGCTCGTCGTCACGCAGACGGCCGTGCCCGTGCTTCCCGGCGACAGCGGCGGCGCGGCACCGCGCGCCCCCGCGCCGTCGGCGCCTGCCGTCGGCTCGCTGCTGGCCCGGCTGGAGGCACCCTCCGTCCGCATGACCACGAACGTTCTCGAGGGCAGCGACGATGCGACCCTGCGCCGGGGAGCCGGTCACATCGAGGACACGCCGTTCCCCGGACAGCCGGGCAACATCGGGATCGCCGGCCACCGCGACACGGTCTTCCGGCCGCTGCGGAACATCAAGGTCGGCGATCCGCTGCACATCACGACGCGTGATCGCACATATGAGTACCGCGTCAGCAGGACGCTGATCGTGGGTCCCGACGATGTGTACGTGCTGGATCCGACCGGGCGTCCCACGGTCACGCTCGTGACCTGTTATCCGTTCGACTTCGTCGGGCACGCGCCCAAGCGGTTCATCGTGCAGGCGGAGTTGTTCGACCGGGGCTCGTAGGGCGTTTCAGCAGACGGGCCAAGACGGGCAGGCTGTCGGCCGGGCCGATTCCCCTATCGGCCCGACACGTCCCGCCGTGTTATTCTGGACACGCTCGAATCTACGATGAGCGAACACGCCGAAAGCGCCGCCGACTTCTCTTTCGATACCTTTGCGCCGTCTCTCGATGACGCACGGCCGACCGCCTCGCAGGCGCTGGCTGTAGTGGACCGATCGTCCGAAGCCCTGGTGGCTCAGGGCGATCAGGATGTGCAGCGGTCCCCTGCTCTGCCCGATACGGCCGTGCCGGCACAGGTCGCCGCTGCTGAGCCAGCCGCGATGGAGATCGCCGGCGAGGCGCCAATCGGGCCGTGGCAGCGTCTGGGCCGCGAGATAATCGCCGGCGTGCAGACGCTGGTGTCGGCAGCGGTCTATGCCACCTTGATCGTGACCTTCGGCGTCCAGGTCGCGCGCGTGGACGGGCTGAGCATGGCGCCGACGCTCGAGGATCACGACCGCCTGATCGTCAACAAGCTGGTTTACGAGCTCGGCGACCCCCGGCCCGGCGACATCGTGATGCTCTACTACCCGCTCAACCCCGAGAAGATGTTCGTCAAACGGGTGATCGCGCGGGAGGGCGACACCGTGCGGATTGTCGACGGCCGCGTCTACGTCAACGACATCCCGCTGCACGACGACTACGTCCCCGCCGAGTTCCGCAGCCACGACGACTGGGGGCCCCAGGTCATTCAGCAGGGCTACTACTTCGTCATGGGCGATCACCGCAACAACAGCTCAGACAGCCGTCACTGGGGGCCGGTGCCGAAGAAGTACATCGTCGGCAAGGTGAAGGTCCGGTGGTGGCCGCTCCAGGACGCCCGGATTTTCTGAGCTCCCCAATTAAGAATTAGGAAGTAGAAATGAAGAATTCGTGACGCGAATTCTCAATTCTTAATTCTCGATTCTCAATTGCCTCAAGTCCTCAACAGCTGTTCGTGCTCCTGACGGAGCCTGTACTTCTGGATCTTTCCTGAGGCGGTCATCGGGAATCCGTCGACGAACCGCACGTGGCGCGGCACCTTGAACCTGGCGAGCGTGTCCGCGCACCAGGCGGTCAGCTCGTCGCAGGTTGCGCTGCCCCCTTCGCGCAAACGGACCGCGGCGGCGACCGCCTCACCGAAGAAACTGTCCGGGACGCCGTACACATACGCATCGGCAACGGCGCCGTGCTCGCGCAGCCGGTCTTCGATCTCCTTCGGCGCGATGTTCTCGCCGCCGCGGATGATCAGGTCCTTGATGCGGCCGGTGATCCGGAAATAGCCGTCGGGATCCATGCTCGCTTCGTCGCCGGTGTGCAGCCAGCCTTCGTCGTCGATTGCCGCCTGCGTGGCGGCGTCGTTGTTGTAGTACGCCTTCATCACGTTGTAGCCGCGGCAGCACAGCTCGCCTCGCTCACCCCGCGCGCGTTCGGCGCCCGTCGCCGGGTCGACGATCTTGACCTCGAGCTCAGGCAGGACGGGTCCGACAGTCTGCGTCCGCTGTGCAAGCGAGGCATCCCGCGGCGTCATCGTGATGCAGGGTGACGACTCGGTCATCCCGTATGCGATCGTCATCTCCGGCAGGTGCATCTGCGACATCACCCGGCGCATCAGCGGTTCGGGACACAGTGAGCCCGCCATGACGCCGGTGCGGAGCGATGTCAGGTCGTAGGCGCTGAAATCGGGATGCTCGAGCTCGGCGATGAACATCGTCGGCACGCCGTAGAGACCCGTGCAGCGCTCGTGGTGCACCGTCTCGAGCACGCGCTTCGCGTCGAACGCCTCGACGACGCACAGGCAGCTGCCGTGCGTGTACGACCCGAGCACGCCGATCACACAGCCGAAACAGTGGAACAGCGGCACGCAGAGGCAGACGCGATCGGCGGGAGTGTAGCCGAGCACCTCACCGAGCGCATGTCCGTTGTTGACGATGTTCCGGCTCGTGAGCATGACGCCCTTCGGAAAGCCGGTCGTCCCGGACGTGTACTGCATGTTGATGACGTCGTCCACGCCGACAGCGCGGCCGAGCGCGTCCAGCGCGTCGTCGGTCACCTGCCGGGCGGAGTCGCGCAGCGAGGCATACGGCATGAACCCTGCCGGCGGCGCCTCGCCGATGAAGATCATCCGGCGCAGCGCCGGGATCTTCCCGGCGGTGACGCCCGCCGTCTCGAGCTCGTGGATGTAATCGACCTCGCGGAACCCGCCGATCGTGACGAGCGTCGCCGCCTCGCTCTGGCGAAGCAGGTAGTCGATGTCGCGCGCGCGCAGCGAGGTGTTGGCGGTGACCAGAATCGCGCCGATCTTCGCCAGCGCGAACTGCAGCACGATCCACTCCGGCACGTTCGTCGCCCAGAGGACCACGCGCTCCCCGGGCGCGACGCCTGCGGCGGCCAGCCCGCGCGCGATCGTCCGCGCTTCCGTCTCGAGCGTCTCGAACGTGAAACGCGGGCCGCCGACATAGACGAGGGCCTCGTGCCCCGGCAGCGCGTGCGCGAGGCGGGTGAGCAGATCGCCGAGCGTCACGTCGCGGTACGGAGGCGGCGGCGTCATCTCGGCGCGGATTGTGACACAGGTCGCCGGTTCTGTGATTAACTCAAGGGCTGTGCCCGACTTCTGCATGGTGATCATCGGAGCGTCCGAACTGCTGCCCGGGCTGCGCGAGCGCGTGGCGCTCCTGAACGGTACCGGCGAACTGCTGACGTTTTCGGACGCCGAGCCGCTGCGTGCGCTCGACGTCATTGGCAGGCGCCGGCCGCAGTTGATCGCGTTCGAGCGCCTGTTCGCCGTGACGCCGCGCGGCGTGGCGATGATCAACCGGATCAAGGCGGACCCGGCGCTGCGCGAGTGTGAGATCCGCGTGCTCGAGCACAACAGCGATTACTCGCGCGTGGTGCCTCGGCCGGCCGCGGCGCCCGAACCGGCGCTCGATCAGCGCGGCACGCGCCGGGCGCCGCGCGTGCGCATCGCCGACCGCGTCAGCGTGATCGTCGACTCGAAGATCGCGACGCTGATTGATCTGTCGACAGCGGGGGCACAGATCGTCTCGCCAGCAGGCCTGAAGCCGGAGCAGCGCGTCGAGGTCGCGTTCAACGACGGCGTCGTCCGCACCCGGTGCTCGGCGACGGTCGTCTGGACGGCGTTCGAGATCACAGACGCCGGCTCGCGCTATCGGGCCGGACTGGACTTCGCGGACGCCGACGCCTCCGCGGTCGACGCGTACGCGCAGCGGCACAAGGCGCAGACCTGACCCTCCGCGAAACGACCTCACGTGCACCTCGACGATCATCTCTCCGACGCCGGTGTCGTTGTCGATGTCAGGGCAACGACGCCCGGCGATCTCGACGCGGCGACGATCCTCCGCGATCGGCTGCGAGTGCTCGCGGCGAAGGGTTACAACGTGATCCTGCTGAACGTCGCCGACGTGGCCTACATCGACAGCGTCCTCCTCGGCGCGATTGTCCAGGCCTACGTCGCGACGATTCGGTCGGGTGGCACGCTGAAGCTGCTGAACGCCTCGAAGCGGGTGCGCGATCTGCTCCGCGTCACGAAGCTGGATCGCCTCATCGAGACCGCAGAACCCGGCGCGGAAGGCGCGAGCCGGGCGAGTGGCGACGCGCTATAATCCCCGCCACCCTTCAGGACATTCAGCAATGGTACTGGACGACCTCGTCGATGCCCTGGCGCGCGGCCGCGTCGCCGTCGTGGATCTCACGCAGCCGCTCGGGCCGGCGACCCCGGTCATTCAGCTGCCGCCGATATTCGCCGCGTCGCCCGGCGTCACGGTCCGTGAGATCTCCCGCTATGACGACCGCGGGCCGGGCTGGTACTGGAACGCGCTGCAGTTCGGCGAGCACACCGGCACGCACTTCGACGCGCCGATCCATTGGATCACCGGCAAGGATCTGCCGCTGAACGCGTGCCATACGATCCCGGCACGGCGCTTCGTGGGCCCGGCCTGCGTCATCGACGTCACCGCCGACGTGGACCGCGATCCCGACTTCCTGCTGACGGTCGATCGCATCGTGAGCTGGGAGCGCGAGCACGGCCGGATTCCCGACGGCGCGTGGGTCCTGCTGCGGACCGGCTGGGCCGATCGCACCGACCCGGTTGACTTCGTGAACACGGCCGACGACGGACCGCACAGCCCCGGCTTCGACGCCGCGGCGTCGCGGCTGCTCGCGCACGAGCGGAACATCCTGGGTGTCGGCGTCGAGACGATCGGCACCGACGCAGGGCAGGCGGGGACGTTCGACCCGCCGTTTCCGAATCACTCGATCATGCACGGCGCCGGCAAGTTCGGCCTCGCCAGTCTCTGCAATCTCGAGCAGCTCCCGCCGACCGGCGCCATCGTCGTCGCCGCGCCGCTGAAGATCGTCGGCGGCAGCGGCAGCCCTGTCCGGGTGATCGCGCTGGTTCCGGCGGCCGGCGATTGAGCACCCGATCGCGCGGTCATCGCATGGAGGCACTCACATGAAGAAGCTCACGATGCTCTCGATGCTCCTCGTGATGTCCGCCGCCGCTGGCGCACAGGAGAACCCGCTCGCCTGGGCGTCGCGTCTCGAAACCGACTACCGCATCGTGCCGAACGTGACCTACCTCACCGCCTCGAACTACGAGGCCAGGCTGGATCTGTACGTGACGCGCAACGCCGCCAGGCCGCTGCCGACGCTGATCTGGATCCACGGCGGCGGCTGGACCGGCGGCACCAAGGAGAGCGCGACCGGCATTCCCGCGTACCTGGCGATGGGGATGAACGTCGTGAACGTCGAATACCGGCTGGCGCGCGTCGCGCCGGCGCCCGCGGCCGTCGAAGACTGCCGCTGTGCGCTGCGCT
Source organism: Vicinamibacterales bacterium (assembly GCA_035259385.1). Taxonomy (GTDB): domain Bacteria; phylum Acidobacteriota; class Vicinamibacteria; order Vicinamibacterales; family CAVVIG01; genus QHWK01. Next base: position 10,798 of record DATFWL010000147.1, read on the forward strand.
GGGTGATCCAGCATGCGAAGGAGTACGGCATCGACACGACGCGGCTCGTCGTGTCGGGCGGGTCGGCCGGCGGCCACCTCGCGCTGACGACCGGCATGCTGCCGGCGTCGGCCGGTCTCGATCGTCAGTGCCCCGGGCCCGACAACCTGAAGGTCGCGGCGATCGTCAACTGGTACGGCATCTCGGACGTCAACGAGCTGCTCGACGGACCGAACATGCGCGCCTACGCGGTCACGTGGCTCGGCAGCGCACCCGACCGCGAGCAGATCGCCAGACGCGTGTCACCGCTCACCTACGTCCGCGCCGGTCTGCCGCCGGTGCTGACGATTCACGGCGACGCCGATCCGACGGTCCCCTACACGCAATCGGTCCGGCTGCACAAGGCGCTCAGCGACGCCGCCGTGCCGAACGAGCTGATGACAATGCCCGGCGGGAAGCATGGCTTCGACTGCTGCACCGCGACCCAGCGGCAGCAGGCCTACGCGAAGATCCGCGAGTTCCTGGTGAAGCACCACATCCTGGAAGCGGCCACGCCGTCGACGGCGCAGCAACGATGAACCGGTCGTGACCGCCCCGTTCATCACGTCTGCGGCTTGAGGTCGGCGAGCTCCATCACGTCGTCGCGGAGAATCGTGTCGTGGCGCTCGGAACCGGTCGAGACGATCGCGGCCTTGACGCCGGAGACCTCTTCGAGCCGCGCGATGTAGTTGCGCGCCGCCTGCGGCAGCTGCTCGAACGTGCGCACGCCGGCGGTCGGCGCCGACCATCCCGGCATCGACTCGTACACCGGCTCGCACTCGGCGAGCTGTCGCACATCGGCGGGAAAATCGGTGAGCGTGCGGCCGTGGCTGCGGTAAGCGGTGCAGATGTCGATGCGTTCGAAGCCGTCGAGGACGTCCAGCTTGGTGAGCGCCAGGCCGTCGAGGCCGTTGATGCGCGCGGCATAGCGCACCGCGACCGCGTCGTACCAGCCGCAGCGCCGCGGCCGGCCGGTGACCGCCCCGTACTCGTTGCCGCCCTCGCGCAGCCGGTCGCCCATTGCGCCGGAGAGCTCGGTGGGCAGCGGTCCTTCGCCGACTCGCGTCGTGTACGCCTTCGCCACCCCGAGCACCCGACCGATCGCCTTCGGCGGCAGCCCGAGGCCGGTGCAGACGCCGCCGACCGACGCGTTCGACGAGGTGACGTAGGGATAGGTGCCGTGGTCGATGTCGAGCAGCGTCCCCTGGGCGCCTTCGAAGAGGATCGACCCGCCCCGCTTCATCGCCTCGCTGAGGAGCAGCGAGACGTCGCGGATCATCGGCCGCATGCGCTCGGCATGACGCAGCAGCTGATCGAGCACCGGCTTCCAGTCCATCGTGTTGTCCTGGACCAGGCGGTTGCGCGCCGTCACGTTGTCGCGGATGTTCTGTTCGAGCCCCTTGGGATCGTGCAGGTCGCCGGCCCGGATGCCGCGCCGCGCGATCTTGTCCTCGTACGCCGGCCCGATGCCGCGCGACGTCGTCCCGATCTTCCGCTCGCCGCGGCGCGCCTCGGACAGCAGATCGAGATCGCGATGGTACGGCAGGATCAGGTGCGCCTTCTCGCTGATCACGATCCGGCTGCCGACGTCGATGCCGTTCCGCGTCAGCTCCTCGATCTCGTCGAAGAGCGCCACCGGATCGACCACCACGCCGTTGCCGATGACGCAGGTGACGCCGGGATGGAGAATGCCGGACGGAATGAGGCGCAGGATGAACTTCACGCCGTTCACGTACACCGTGTGGCCGGCGTTGTGTCCGCCCTGGTAGCGCGCGACGATCGAGAATTGCGGCGTCAACAGGTCGACGATCTTCCCTTTGCCTTCATCGCCCCACTGGGCGCCGAGCACGACAGTAGTCATCAGTCGCAAGTCTCGAGTCTGTAGTCAGTCACAAGTCAGGAGTCAAAGAGTCAGGAGTCAAACAGTCAAACGGACTAAGATTCTACCTGAGTCGCGGCGCAGATTTTTGACGGACGAGTTGCTGGTGCGACGGACGAACAATCACTTACGACCGACGACTGACAACTTGCGACTGACTGACGACTTGCGACCTGCGGACTGACTGACGACGTGTGACTTGCGACTGACTGACGACTTGTGACTTGCGACTGACGACTACTCCATGATTCAGCTCGACGGCTCCTCGCTGACAATCGAACAGCTGCTCGCCATCGCCGACGATGGCGAGACCATCGGGCTCGGCGAGGCGGCCCGCGCGCGCGTGCAGGCGTCACGCGACGTCGTCGACCGCCGCGCGCGCAGCGACGAGCCGGCCTATGGCATCAACACCGGTTTCGGATCGTTTGCCGACGTGAAGATCGCGCCCGGCGCGCTCGCGGCGCTGCAGCTGAACCTGCTGCGCAGCCACGCCGCCGGCGTCGGCGAACCGCTGCCCGCACGCGCCGTGCGCGCGACGATGGCGCTGCGCGCGAACGTGCTGGCGAAGGGCTTCTCCGGCATCAGCGTCGGGACGCTCGAAGCGCTGATGGCGCTGGTCAACGCCGGCGTCCATCCACGCGTCCCGTCCCGCGGCTCGGTCGGCGCCAGCGGCGACCTCGCCCCGCTCGCCCACCTCGCGCTGGTGCTGATCGGCGAAGGCGAAGCGATGTATGAAGAACGCAAAGAGCGCGAAGACCGCAAAGAAAATACGTCTCTGCTGCCTTTGCGGCCTTTGCGTTCCCCGGAGGCGTGGATGCCCGGTCACCAGGCGTTGGTGCGCGCCGGGTTGCAGCCGATCACCCTCGGCCCGAAGGAAGGGCTGGCGCTGATCAACGGGACGCAGCCGTCGACGGCGCTGCTGGCGCTCGCGCTCGCCGACGCCGAGCGGCTCGCGCGCGCCGCCGACGTTGCCGCGGCGATGTCGATCGACGCGCTGCGCGGGTCGATTCATCCTTTCGAAGCGCGCATTCACGACGCCCGCCCGTTCGGCGGCCAGCAGACGTCGGCCGCCAACATCGAGGCGCTGATGCGCGGTAGTGGCATAAACAAGTCGCACGAGTTCTGCGGCAGGGTGCAGGACGCGTACTCGATGCGCTGCGCGGCGCAGGTGCACGGCGCGACGCGCGAGGCGCTGCGGTTCGTCCGCGAGACGGTCGCGGTCGAAGCCAACAGCGCCACCGACAACCCGATGGTGTTCGCCGACACCGGCGACATCGTCTCCGGCGGGAACTTCCACGGCGCGCCGATTGCGATCGCGGCGGACCTGCTGGCCGCGGCGATCGTGCCGCTCGCCACGATCAGCGAGCGGCGGACCGATCGGCTCGTCAACCCCGCGCTCAGCGGTCTGCCGGCGTTCCTGACCCGCGAGGGCGGCGTCAACTCCGGTTTCATGCTGGCCCAGGTCACCGCCGCCGCGGTGGCCTCCGAGCTCAAGTCGCTGGCGCATCCTGCCGGCGTCGACACCATCCCGACCTCGGCGAACAGGGAAGACCACGTCAGCATGAGCATGACGGCCGCGCTCAAGGCCCGGTGCGCGGTCGAGCGCGCGCGCGAGGTGATCGCCATCGAACTGCTGTGCGCCTGCCAGGCGATCGACTTTCTCGCGCCGCTCACCACGTCGCCGGCGCTCGACACGGTTCACACGCTCGTGCGATCGCGCGTCCCGGCGCTCGACGCCGACCGCGCGCCGTCGCCGGATATCGCCGCGATCACGGAACTGATCGCATCGCGCGCGCTCGAAGCGGCGTGCGGCGGACTAGTCAAGTGAAAAATTTTTCATTTTCAAATTGACAACCCACGCCGCGCTTCTTAAGGTCTAACTTTCGCTCTCACGATCCTTCATGGCCACTGCTACCCGCACCATCCGCGCGCCGCGAGGCACGTCGCTCTCCTGCAAGGGGTGGCCGCAGGAAGCCGCGCTGCGGATGCTGATGAACAATCTCGATCCCGACGTCGCCGAGCGGCCGGACGATCTCATCGTCTACGGTGGATCCGGCAGGGCGGCGCGCAGCTGGGAAGCCTTCGACGCGATCGTGCAGTCGCTGCGCGTGCTCGAGCACGACGAAACGCTGCTCGTGCAGTCGGGCAAGCCGGTCGGAATTTTTCAGACGCATCCCGGCGCGCCGCGCGTGCTGATCGCCAACGCGCTGCTCGTGCCGGCGTGGGCGACCTGGGAGAACTTCCGCGAGCTCGAACATCGCGGCTTGACGATGTACGGGCAGATGACCGCCGGCAGCTGGATCTATATCGGAAGTCAAGGCATCGTGCAGGGGACCTACGAGACGCTGGCCGCCGTGGCTCGACGCCACTTCGGCGGATCGCTGGCCGGCCGCCTCGTGGTCACCGCCGGCCTTGGCGGCATGGGCGGCGCGCAGCCGCTCGCGGCGGCGATGAACGGCGCCGCGGCGATCGTCGTCGAAGTCGATCCGCAGCGGATCGCGCGGCGGCTCGCGACCCGCTATCTCGACGAAGCCACTGACAGCCTGGACGACGCGCTCGCACGCGTGCGCGGCTGGATGCGCGACGGCGTCGCCCGGTCGATCGGTCTGCGCGCCAATGCCGCCGACGTGCTGCCGGCGCTCGTCGCCCGCGGAATCACGCCGGATGTCATCACCGATCAGACGTCGGCGCACGATGCGTTGAACGGCTACGTGCCCAACGGCCTGTCGCTCGACGAAGCGTCGCGGTTGCGCGAGCGCAGTCCGTCCGAGTATGTTGCGCGCTCGATGTCGGCAATGGCCGAGCACGTTCGGGCGATGCTCGCCCTGCAGCGTGCCGGCGCGATCGCGTTCGACTACGGCAACAACATCCGCGCCCAGGCGCAGGCGGCCGGCGTCACCAACGCGTTCGACATCCCCGGCTTCGTGCCGGAATATATCCGGCCGCTGTTTTGCGAGGGCAAGGGTCCATTCCGATGGGCGGCGCTCTCAGGCGATCCCGACGACATTCGCGTCACGGATGAGGCCGCGCTCGAAATGTTCGGACGGGACGAGTCGCTGGTGCGCTGGATTCGCCTGGCGCGCGAGCGCGTCGCCTTCCAGGGTCTGCCGGCGAGAATTCTCTGGCTCGGCTATGGCGATCGCGCCCGCTTCGGCCTGCGCATCAACGAGCTCGTGCGCGAAGGCCGCATCAAGGCGCCGATCGTGATCGGCCGCGACCACCTCGACACCGGGTCGGTCGCCTCGCCGAACAGAGAGACCGAAGGCATGTGTGACGGCAGCGATGCCATTGCCGACTGGCCGATCCTGAACGCGCTGCTGAATGCGTCGAGCGGCGCGACCTGGGTGTCGGTCCACCACGGCGGCGGCGTCGGCATCGGCTACTCGCTGCACGCCGGCATGGTGATTGTCGCCGACGGCACCGGCGACGCCGACGAGAAGCTCGAGCGCGTGCTCACGTGTGATCCGGGTATCGGCGTCGTCCGCCATGCTGACGCCGGCTATCGTGCAGCGATTGCCACGGCGAAGCGAGAAGGCCTGCGTATTCCGATGCGTGAGGAAGGCGAATGTTGACCCCCCGTACCATTCTGGCTCGCCGCATCACCGCGGCACTCGACGCCTCGCCGTCGCGAATCCCCGTGTTGCTGGGCGGATGCGGCAGCGGCCGCACCGCGCTGCTGCGCCAGCTTCGCGATCGACTCGGGCGCCCAGCCGTCCAGCACATCGACGTCGAGCGCACCGCGACGACGCCTGAGCGATTCCTGCGGGCGGTGACATCGGTGACGCCGTTCCCGGTCGCCGATGGCTCCGCCTCCGCCGCCGCGGCGCCCGCCGGCGCCCGCCCGGCATTCGACGCGACGCTGGCCTTTCTCGGGCGGGCCCGGACCGCCGCCGGGGAGCCGGCCACGTTCTTCCTCGACGAATTCCTCGAGCTGCGCACGTTCGAGAGTTTTCCAGGACTGCGGCGCGTGCTGTACGACTGCATCGACGGCCTGTCGGCGAGCGGCAACCGCTTCGTCCTGACCAGCCGCTACGTCGCGCGCGCATCGCGGCTGCTGCGCGATCGCGCCGCACGCTTCGAAGTGATCCACATGCCGCCGCTCACGGTCGAGGACACCGTCGACATCCTCGGTCCGATCACCGCGGCCGCGGGACCGCCGGCGTCCGGACCGACCGACGCGCACGACGCTGAATACCTCGCCCGCACCGTGAACGCGCTTGCGGACGGACGGCCCGCATACGTCCGCGCCATCGCCGACGAGCTCGCGACGATGCGCGAGCACGGCGGACCGGGCGGCGGCGACGCGATCGGCGCGCTCGCCTCGCTGCTCGCGACCGATGGACGCCTCACCGAGCAATGCGGCTTCTGCTACGAACTGCGCCTGCACCGTGCGCGCGGCTACGGCGCCCTCAAGGCGATCCTCGAGATCCTGGCCGACGAAGAGGGGCTCACGCTCACCGAGATCTCCCAGCGCCTCCAGCGCACGCCCGGCTCGACGAAGGACTACCTGTCCTGGCTCGAAGACGTCGATCTCGTGGCGTCGAAGCAGAAACGCTACAGCTTCACCGATCCGCTGCTGCGGGTCTGGGTCCGTCTGCACTGCCGCGCGGCGGCGCCGAGCGACGACGATCTCGCGCGCGAAGTCCATCGCTACGCGCTGCCGAGGCTGCCGCAGGCCACCGAAGCGCCCGCCGCGCCCCAGGCCGAGCCGGCGTTTGCGATGGCCGGCAGCCCCTCGTCAGGGATTATCGAAATCGACTGACGTCTCCGTTGCCGCGCGAAGGCTACCCGCCTTCACTGCTTCGCCGGGCGTCGGCTGGCGACCTGGCGCGTCGCCGGCATTACGCCTGTCGATGCATTGTCGAATTCGGTCGTTGATGTTGTACTGACCGCGATGGGTTCGCCGCCCAGTCACCTGCCGGCTCGCGAACTCGCCGCCTGCGCCCTCGGCCTCGCTCTCCTCGCCGGCTGCGCCGCGCCGGCGATGACCTCCCCGTCCATGGCGGCCTCGGACGAGCGCCGGATCGACGTCCTCGACTACGTGATCGGCGACGCGGGCCTGTGGCCGCGCCGCGGCAGCCACGGCCAGAATCAGATCATCGATCGCGGGCGCCAGGAGGTGTGCTGGACGAAGTACGGCAACCCGCGGCGGTTCGAGTGCTGGCGCTGGGACGAGGACTATGTCCACCACGCGGTCGATCACGCCCTCGACGGCGACAGCGAGGAATCGTACGTCCTGACCGACGGACGCTGGATGCCGCGCTTCGTGCCGTCGCGCGCGACCGCCGCCGCGCCGTGGTCCCTCGACGTCGCCGGCAATGGCCTCGTGTGGTTCGACGCCGCATGCGGCGTGGACGGGAGCCGCTCGCATCTGTTTCCCTATCGCCTGCGTGCGTGGGTCGAGTCCGGCGTCGACGCCGGCGTCGATCTCGGCGTCCGTGAAACGCTGATGCTCGAATACGAGCCGTACGATCCGGCGGCGCCGACGCCGGGCCACACCGAGCGCTTCTACTTCGGCCGCAGCGCCGGCTGGTATCGCTGGGAGCGCGCCGGGTTCGTCGACCTGTTCAACCGCCTCGGTGGTCCGGCCACGCAGATGAACCGCGCCGTGTGGTGCGCCGGCGCCAATCCGTGACGAAAACCGCCGCGCGATCGACAAGGTTGTCAGTCGCGCGTCGTGCGAGAGATTGTTCGGGAGGAACCGTGTAAGTCCTTCCGTCGCCAAACCCGACAGTTGAGCCGGCGCCAAAACAGTAAGTACGTTTCCACGCGTCACTTCGTGCGACCAGGTCATCGGTCGGTCGTTTGCGTCGCAGGGCGGCATGCCTACGAGACGCCTTCGTTTCGTGATCTTCCAGGACGCGCCCGGACTGTGGGTGATCCGCGGGCTCGAGCACGATCTGGCCGTCGAAGCGCGCACCATCGGTCAGGCTGTCCGCTCGATCGCACGACTCGTTCAGGCGCACACGGAATTCGATCTACGCCACGATCATCTGCCGCTCTCGGCGTTCCCTCCGTCCGCGCAGATCTACTGGAACGCGTACGCCGCCGGCACGCAGGTCGCGCTCGCGCAACTCGGGGTGGTCCCGCCCGCAGGATGGGAGATTCAGGCGGCGTTCGCGACCCGCCTGCCGAGCGAAGAGCGGTTCCGGCGGGCCCATTTCCGCTTTGCGCGGCTAAGCGCGTAGTTTCTCGAGCGCGGAGCGGGCCGCCTCCTGCTCCGCGTCCTTCTTGCTCGACCCGGTCGCAATCGCCAGCGATTCGCCGCGGACGACGACCTCGATCTCGAACTGCTTGTGGTGGTCGGGGCCGAAGGTCGACAGCAGCCGGTACTCGGGGAGCGGCAGGTCGCGGGCCTGCAGCAGTTCCTGCAGGGTTGACTTGAAATCCTGGCCGGTCACGCCAGCGCGCCGCGCATCCTCGAGCAGCGGCGCGAACTCGCGGACGATGAACGCACGGGCCTGCTCGATCCCGCCGTCGAGGTAGATCGCCGCCATCAGCGCCTCGTAGCCGTCGGCCAGCAGCGCCTGCTTCCGCCGCCCGCCTGTCTTCTCCTCGCCGCGGCCGAGCAGCAGGTGCTCGCCGAGCTGCAGCCGCTCCGCCTGCCGCGCCAGCGAGGCGGTGGATACCAGCGCCGCCTTGGTCTTCGACTTCTGCCCCTCGTCGTAGTCGGGAAACTCCCGGAACAGCAGGTCGGCGATGATGAAGCCGAGCAGCGCGTCGCCGAGGAACTCCATCGACTCGTTGTCGACGACGCCGCCGCTGACGTCCTCGTTCGCGCGCGAGGTGTGCGTCATCGCGTGCTCGAGCAGGCCGCGATCGCGGAAGCGGTAGCCGATCGCCTGCTGCAGCTCCTCGAACTCGTCGCGCAGCCGCACCACCCGGCCGTTCTTCAGCTCGGTCCGATGCGCGTCGATGATCCGCTGCGCGTCGTCGGCCTCTTCCGGATGGACCGCGATGCGGACGTCGTTGAGACCGTCGATCGACAGCGGGAAGATCGCCTGCGGCACGTCCGACGAGACCACCGACATCACGCCGTGCGACTCGAGCAGGCCGCGGACGATCCGCGCTTCGATGTCGGAGTGCGTGCGGAAGATGACGACCAGATCAGGCAACGGCTTCGGTCACCTCGTCCACCTTCAACAGGATCATCGTCATGTCGTCGTGCTGGGGCGCGTCGCCGACGAACGCCGCGATCTCGCGCAGCACGCGCTCGCGCAGCTCGTCCGACGGCAGGTGCGCATGGGTTTCGACCAGTTGGCCGAGCCGCGACTCGCCGAAGCAGTCGTCGCGCGCGTTCATCGCCTCGCTGATCCCGTCGGTGAAGAAGAGATAGAGGTCGCCGGGGCGGAGCGGGATCGTCTCCTCGCGGAGCAGCCGCTCGAACATCTCGCCGTTGTCCAGCTTCAGCCCGACCACCATGCCGTCCGGGGCGAGGATCTTCACGTGCCGCGGCCCCGGCGCGCCGCACGATCCCGGGACGTAGATCAGCGGCGTGTGTCCGGCGCGCGCGTAGGTCATCGTCCGCGCGCGAAGGTCGATGACCGCGTAGGTCATGGTGATGAAGCTGCGCGCGTCGAGGTGGTTGGCGATGATCCGGTTGGCGGTGATCAGCAGGTCGCGCGGCGAGGTGTGGGTCTCGCTCAGCGACAGCACGACGCCTTTCAGCTCCGCCATGTAGAGCGCCGCCGACGTGCCCTTGCCCGACACGTCGGCGATCAGCACGCCGACGCGGTGATCGTCGAGCGGCAGGAAGTCGTAGTAGTCGCCGCCGACTTCGCGCGCCGGGACGCAGAGCGCGGTCACCGACAGGCCCGACATCTGCAGCGGTCCCTGCGGCAGCAGCGACATCTGGATCTCGTGCGCGATGCGCAGCTCTTCCTCCAGTCGCTTCTTCTCCGCCGCCTGCCGCAGCAGATCTTCGATGCTCGCGGTCATCGAGTTGAAGGAGCCGGCGAGCTCGCCGAGCTGGTCGTCGCTCTTGACGGCGATCTTGTGGGTGAAGTCCCCCTGCCGGACCCGCTCGGTGCCGGTGAACAGCTCGTGCACCGATCCGGTGAGCGACTTGGCGAGCGCGAAGCCGGCGATGAGCGACATCACCTCGATGATCAGGAACAGCGCGCCGATCACGAACAGCACCAGCAGCAGCCCCTGGGCGAAGGTGCGGCCGACGGTTCCCTCGGCGGCCGAAATCCGATCGTAGAGCTCGCCGATCTTGAGCGCGGTGGTGACCGTCAGCGTGCCCGGCGCGCCAGTCGACCAGTCTCGGTATTCGAGCAGGGTCGGCAGGCTGTTGAGGAGGCCGGGAGCCGGCGGCGCGGCCGCCTCGCGGCCGGCGGCGGGCGCGCTGCCAGCCAGCGGCCGGGCGTCCGTGTCCGCGCGGCGGCTGCTCGAGCTCACGTCGGTCACGCTCTTCAGCTCGACCCCGGTTTCGGCGCGCAGCTGCTGCCGGATCGAATCGTTCACCAGCAAATCGACGACCACCGCGTAGCCGGTCGGATTCGAATCCGGGTAGCCGATGCCGCGGACGAGCAGGTGCGTGTCGGGCGCGGAAGCGGACGCGTTCGCCGCGGGACGCGTGTAGGCGAACACTCCGGAGAAGCCGCGGCAGTCGATCCAGGGCGGAACGCCGAGCGGCGGCGCGACGTGAGCCCACGGTCCGGCGTTGACGATTGGCACCTTGCCAGTCGGACGGCTGCCGCCGCACCCGTCGCTCACCGGCACGACGGCGATCGACACGCCGGGATACTGCTCCGCCGCGGACGCCTGACGGCGCGCCACGATGCTCGCCACGTCGCGGCCGCCCGCGCGCTGGATCTCGAGCGCCGTGCTTTGCGCGACGAAGCGGGCCTGCTCGCCGAGCGCGCGCAGGCGGCTCTGCACCAGGTACGAGCTGAAATGGTAGAAGAGCAGGAATCCGCACAGCAGCGCGAACAAGACCAGCAGCATCGCCGGGAACAGGCCGATGAAGACGTAGGAGATGATCAGCTTGCGGCGCACCCGCCACAGCAGGCGCCGCTTCGCCTCCACGATCAGCCGGAAGCCGAACACGGCGATGCCCGTCGCCGCGGCGAGCACGGCGACGGTATCGACCACGCCGAGAAACGGCCCGACGCCGCCGAGGACGGCGCCGATTGCCGTCACCGCGAGCTTCACGGCGACGCCGATCACGATCGCGCGGCCGGGCAGCGTGTGCAGCAGCGCCCCGCGGATTCCCTCGCGTCGGTCGGTGGCAACCGGTATCGTGCGCCGGCTCATCGATCGTTCATGTTATCGTAGTTGGATCGTGAAGCTCACATCGCGCGCACGGTTCAGCACCATCTGTCTTCATGCCGGGCAGGAGCCGGATCCCTCGACCGGCGCGATCATCACGCCGATCTATCAGACCTCTACTTACGTGCAGGAGGCGCTCGGCGTTAACAAGGGATTCGAGTACGCGCGAACCCAGAACCCGACGCGGATGGCGCTCGAGGGCAACGTCGCCGCGATCGAGGGCGGCAAGGCGGGATTTGCGTTCGCCTCCGGCATGGCCGCCATCGGCGCGATCGCCACGCTGCTGCGGGCCGGCGATCACGTCGTCGTCTCTGACAACACCTACGGCGGGACATTCCGGCTGTTCGACAAGGTACTCACCCGCTATCAGCTCTCGTTCACCTACGTCGACACGTCGGACCTCGACGCGGTGGCGCAGGCGTTTACAAAGACGACACGCATGCTGTTCGTCGAGACGCCGACCAACCCGGTGATGCGCATCACCGACCTTCGCGCGGCCGCCGATCTCGCGCACGCGCACGGCATCCGGCTCGTCGTCGACAATACCTTCGCCAGCCCGTACGTCCAGCGGCCGATCGAGTTCGGCGCCGATCTGGTCACCCACAGCACGACCAAGTACCTCAACGGCCACAGCGACAGCGTCGGCGGCGTCGTGATCGCGATGCGCGACGAGGACATCGAGTGGCTGCGGTTCGTCCAGAACGCGGAGGGGGCGATCCTGAGCCCGTTCGACTCGTGGCTCGTGCTGCGCGGCACCAAGACGCTGCCGCTGCGGATGCAGCGCCACAACGAGAACGGGCTGGCGCTGGCTGAATTCCTGGCCGCGCACCCGAAGGTGAAGCACGTCTACTACCCCGGCTTGCCGACCCATCCGCAGTACGACCTGGCGAAGCGCCAGATGCGCGGGTTCGGCGGCATGCTCGCGTTCGATCTGGGCTCGCTCGAGGCGGCGCGCCGGCTCCTGAACACGGTGAAGCTGCACGCGCTCGCGGAGAGCCTGGGCGGAGTGGAGACGCTCATTTCGCATCCGGCGTCGATGACCCATTCCTCGGTCCCCGCCGAGCGCCGCCACGAGATCGGGATCACCGACGGCCTGGTCCGCATCTCCGCCGGCATCGAAGATATCGAGGATCTCGAGGACGATCTCGGCCGCGCGCTCGACGCCGTCTGATGGGCCTCGTCGATTTCGTCCTCCACTTCGACAAGCACCTGCTCGAGTTCGTCCGCGACTACGGGACGTGGGTGTACGCGATCCTGTTCACGATCATCTTCGCGGAGACCGGCTTCGTGGTGACCCCCTTTCTGCCCGGCGATTCGCTCCTGTTTGCGGCGGGGGCGCTGTGCGCGACCGGTGAGCTGAGCCTGCCGACCATGCTCGGCCTGCTGATTTTCGCGGCGTTCGCCGGGAACGCGGTGAACTACAGCGTCGGCCGCTTCATCGGCCCGCGGGTGTTCCAGTCCGGGCATCGCCTGCTGAACAAGCAGTACCTCGATCGCGCGCACGCGTTTTTCGAACAGTACGGCGGGAAGGCGATCGTGCTGGGGCGCTTCGTGCCGATCGTCCGCACGTTCGTGCCGTTCGTCGCCGGCGCCGCGCAGATGACGACCGCGTCCTTCGTCGCCTACAACGCCTCCGGCGCGGTCGCGTGGGTGTCGCTGTGCCTGCTCGCCGGGGCGCTGTTCGGCAACATCCCGGTCATCAAGAACAACTTCTCGCTCGTCACGATCGGGATCGTGTTCGTGTCGATTCTGCCGATGCTCTTCGAGCTGGTGAGCCATCGCCGACGTCGCTCTGACATGGCTGATGGCTGAGGGCTGATGGCTGGTGTGGAATCCGACATGGATGATGGCTGAGGGCTGATGGCATCATCCGCCATCAACCATATGCCATCAGCCATCAGCCATCAGCCATTGACTGCGCACTGATCAGCGATGACTGCGCGCAGCGTCCCCCACCCACGCGCCATACGCCGCACCCGCTTCAGCGCTCAGCACGACGAACTCGGGTAGCTCGTACGGGTGCAGCTCTCTGAGCCGGGTCTCGACCGCCGATCGCCGATCGCGCGTCGTCTTGATCACGATCTGACGTTCAGGCTCGCGTTCGACGGCTTCCTTCCAGCGATAGGTGGACATCATCGGCCCGTGGACGTTGACGCACGCGGCGAGCCGCTCGTCGATCAAGGTGCGCGCGAGCGCGTCGGCGCGGTCGTCGTCCGGCATCGTCGTCAGGATAATGATGAGGTCTGTCATCACGGTTGTACTTTGCCTGAAGTTGGTGTACTGTCCTGCCCGTGGCGAAGAGCGATGAGCCTCAGCCGGCGCCGCGGCGTCGCGTCCCCAAGGCGGGGCGACCGTCGACGCGCAACCGCCGCGCCGTGCACCTGGTCCTGATCTTCGTCGCCGCGGTCATCGTCGTCGATGCGCTGGTCGGCGATCGCGGCCTCGTCGCGATGCTTCGCGCCCGCCGCGAATACGATGAGCTGTCAGCCTCGATCGCCCGGCAGCGTGCGGAAAACGCCAGCCTGCGCGATCTCGCCCGCCGGCTCCGCGAGGATCCGAAGACGATCGAGGAAATCGCCCGCCGCGATCTGGGCCTGATCAAACCCGGCGAGCGTGTCTTCATCGTCAAAGACGCCCCTCACAAGAATTAAGGATTAGGAATTGAGAATTAAGAATTCGTAGACGAGTCGCAAATTCGTCTGCGACGCGACGAATTCCCTAATTCTTACTTCTTAATTCTTAATTCGAAGGGGCGGCGGTCGCGCACGCCCCCTGTTTGAGCACGGGCTCTCGGAAACTACCGGCGCCGGAACGCGCGGACGGCGAAGCTGCCGGCAAACGCCAGGCTGCTCAGTAGCTCATAGAGCGGAAGTTCACCCGCCGTCCGTGGCAGTCGTCGGGGCGACTGTGACGCGGCGTTCGATTGCGGTGTGGACGACGCCGGCGTCTGCGTGCCGCTCGTGCCGACGGCTCGGTTCCGATCGGCAGTGTTCGGCTGCGGTGTCGTGGTGGCGCGCGCCGAAGCGGTGCCGGTGTTGGCCGGCGCCGTGGTCGTCGCCGTGCTCGCCGGGCTTCCGCTGTTCGTCCGCGGCCGGCTCGAGTTCTTCAGCGCCTCGTCCGTGGACACCGGCTTGCCGTTCTCGTCGATCCGCGTCACCTCCGTGGTCGTCATCGCCGATCGGCGGCCCTCGTCGGTGGACGCCTTCGGCGTCTCCTTCATCGCCAGCACCGATCCATGCGTCGCCCGTGCGATCTTCATTGCCTGATCGTGCGGGTACACGAATTCGTAGCCGTAGGTCTCACCCGGGTAGAACCACGCCTGTACCGCGGGTGGCGCACCGGCCGGTGTCTCCTTGAACATCACGACCGGGTCATTCGCGGGTTCGAGCTTCTGGTCCGACATGCTGAGGAAGATGCCGTAGCTCGTCGACCCATCCTTATCCGAGATGCGGACGACGCGACGGCTCGAGTCGGGATCAGCGAGTTCGAAACGGTACGTTCCGGCGGGAAGCGTGACTCCGGGCAGTTGCACCGGCCCGCTGAACGTGAGGTACGTCAACTTGTTCCATTCATCCGCATGAGCCGGCCCGGCGAAGCTCAGGACGAGCATTGCCGCGCCGCATGCGATTGACCACTTACGCATGGGTTCTCCTCCGATTGATTCTGGTCACATTGAAGGGAAGTGCAGGTTGTGTGCCCGGCGACGCGAGCCCGGCAATGTAAGATGCTGACCTCACATATGGTTCAGGCGCGCGGCCGCCGCTGGCCGCTGATCGTGCTCGTCCTGCTCGGGCTCTTCGCGTTCCGCCTGTTGTTCGGCCTCTCGCGCGAATTTTTCTTCGAGGACGAGACGCAGATTTTCCTGATCGGATTTCGCTACTACGCCACCGGCGAGTGGCCGTTCTTCGGCCCTGACGTGGTGTGGACGAAGAGCGAGATTCCCGGCGCGCTGCAGGGACTCCTGGTCGGCGTTCCCTTGCGAATCGCGCCGTACCCGGAGTCGCCGTACGTGTTGCTGGGCGTGCTGTCGTTCGCGGCGCTCTGCGCGTTCGCGTGGTTCGTCGGCGAGCACCGGCCGCGGGCGCCGCGGTGGCTGGTGTGGGGCTGGCTGCTCACGATCCCGTGGACGATCGAGTTCTCGGGACACCTGATCAACACCTCCTACATCCTCCCGGCGTCGCTCGCCTTCTTCATCGGCTTCTTCGAGAGCGTGCCTGCGTTGAGCCTCGGCCGGATCCCGCGGCCCGCGGCGCACGCGGTGATGGGAGCGGCGCTGACCTGGATCATGCAAGTCCACATGTCGTGGCCGCTGTTGCTGCCGTTCGCCGCGTTCGCCTGGATCAGCCGCGTTCGCGACGGCCTCGGCCGTCTCGCCGTCGACGCGGCCGCATTGGTCGGCGGCGCGGCGCTGCCGGCGCTGGTCCTCGTGCCGACGCTGCTGCAGCACGGCTCCGACACCGGATCGGGCGGCGTGCTGCGCAACATCCACGTTCACGGCGTGAGTCCCTGGATCGTCGTCACGACGCTGGCGCGCTTCTTCTCGTTCGTGAGCCTCGAGATCGCGAGGTTCATCGCCACCGACGGCGCGAAGCGCCTCGAGTTCTTTCAGCGTCATCTCTGGCTGGCGCCGCTCGCCGCGCTGGTCTTCGTTGCCGGCGTCGTCCAGCCGCTGTGGATGCTCGTGGACTGGGTGTGGGCGGGTCATCGCTGGGCCGAGCCGTCGACGCGGCCGCGCTGGCAGATGCTGCGGCTGCTGGTGGGCGCGAGCGTGCTGCTGGTCTACGCGAGCTATTGGTTCGTGCTGGAGCCGCCCCAGGCGCACGCGTTCTACGTGCTCGCGCCGATCGCGTTCCTCTTCGCGGCCTACTGGTGGACGCTGATCGACTCGCCACGGGCGAGGCGCCTCGCGGCCGCGGTGCTGGCGGTCAACGTCCTGTTCCACGCCGGCCTCGCGTGGGCGCAGGCGCCGGAACTGTCGCTCTACCGCAATCGCGACGTTGTGGCGACGGCAGTCCGGCTGAAGCAGCCGGAGATGTTCGCGCATCGGCGTGAGTTTGCGATCGGCGGCGGTCCGGCCGTCCTGAGCGATCCGGCCCGTCCGTATGATCCCACGCGCGACATGCACGTGGTGTCGGCCCGGCAGCGTCCCGGCCCGGGCAATTCGCTGCACTGGACGCTCACGTTGCGGAACGCCAGCGCCGTCGTCGCCTTCCGCGATCCGCTCTACATCACGACCTACCGCGACGCCCGGGGCGCGGTGGTCGACGAGCGGCACGAGCGCATCAAGGACATCTTTCAGCCGGGCGACGTGCGGACGATCGAGTTGAACGACGGCTACGCCGGCGTGCCCTTCGCGTCGGCGGATCTGCGCATTGCCGCCGCGGAGGCGCTGCTGCCGGTGCCGGAGCACTGACGCGCCCGCCACATCGTTGTTTAACCGCAGAGAACGCGGTCCTGGCAGCCTTTGCGTTCACCGCGTTCCAACGTAGCATTACGGACGCGGCGATGATCGTTCAGTTGTTCCCCACCTGCCTCGTCAACGAATTCCGGCCCGAGGCGGGGATGGCCGTGGCGCGCGTGCTCGAGCACGTCGGCTGCGAGGTCGTGCTGCCGGAGGGCCTCACCTGCTGCGGGCAGCCGGCGTACAACGCCGGCTTCCACGACGAGGCCCGCACCGTGGCCCGCTACACGCTCGGCGTGCTCGATGCGACCGACGGCCCGATCGTCGTGCCCTCCGGATCCTGCTGCGACATGCTCGTCCACCAGACCGCCGAGCTGTTCAAGGACGACTCGGCCGCGGCTGACAAAGCCCACCGCGTGGCGAGCCGCTGCCGCGAGTTCAGCCAGTTCGTGGCCGGGCGTCTGACGCCAGCGTCGGGCCGCGGCGCAAACCGCGACGCCGGCGATCGCGTTTCCGCGCCGACGCGCGTCGCCTACCACCCGTCCTGCCACCTGCAGCGAGGGCTGCGCGTCACGCGTGAGCCACGCGAACTGATCGCGAGCGTCACGGGCGCCGACGCCGTGCGCTTCGACGAGCAGGACGAATGCTGCGGATTCGGCGGCCTGTTCTCGATCAAGAACCCGGAGATCTCGGCCAGCATGATGGACCGCAAGCTGACCGCGATCGCCGCGTCGGGCGCCAATCGCCTCGTCAGCTGCGATCTCGGCTGCCTGCTGCACCTCGAAGGCGGGCTGCGCCGCCGCGGCGCCGCGATCACGGTGCAGCACCTCGCGGAGTTTCTCGACGAGGATGCCAGCCAGTGACCTTCGCGGCGCGGGCCAGAGATGCGATCGGCAATCACCAGCTGCACGTCGCGCTCGATCGCACGACGGCGACGTTCGGAACGCGCCGCTCCGCCGCGGTCGCCTCGCTCGACGACTTCGACGCCGTCCGCGATCGGGCCCGGGCGGCGAAGATGCACGTGCTGCGCACGCTCGGCGACTCGCTGCAGCGCTTCGAGCAGCAGCTGATCGCGAACGGCGCGCAGGTGCACTGGGCGGAGAACGGGGCCGCCGCCAACCGCATCATCGTCGAGATCGCGACCCGGGCGGGCGTCCGGCGCGTCGCCAAGAGCAAGTCGATGGTGTCGGAAGAGACGCACCTGAACCACGCGCTCGAGGCGGCGGGCATCGCCGTGATCGAAACCGATCTCGGCGAATACATCGTGCAGCTCGCCGGCGATCGGCCGTCGCACATCATCGCGCCGATCGTGCACATGACGCGCGAGCAGGTCGGGCGGGTGATGACCGACAAGCTGACGGTGCCGTACAGCGATGACACGCAGACGCTCGCCCGCTACGCGCGCGAACGCCTGCGCGAGGAGTTTCTGCAGGCCGACATGGGCCTCAGCGGCGTGAATTTCGGCGTCGTCGAGAACGGGACCATCTGCCTGGTCACCAACGAAGGCAACGCGCGGATGGTGACGACGCTGCCACGCGTCCACGTCGCGCTGATGGGGATCGAGAAGCTGGTGCCGACCATGGCCGATCTCGATCGTTTCCTGAAGCTGCTCGCGCGCTCGGCCACCGGCCAGAAACTGACCGTCTACACTACGCTCGTCCGCGGGCCGCGCCGCCAGCATGACGACTGCGGTCCCGAGGCACTGCACGTCGTCCTGCTCGACAACGGCCGCTCGCAGATACTCGCCGGCGAGACCGCCGAGATTCTCGGCTGCATCCGCTGCGGCGCCTGTCTGAACGCGTGCCCCGTGTACCGTTCGATTGGCGGCCACGCGTACGGGGACGTCTACCCGGGTCCGGTTGGCGCGATCGTGACGCCGGGCCTGCGCGGCCTCGACCGGTTTTCAGAGCTGCCGGGTGCATCCAGCCTGTGCGGCGCCTGCCGTGACGTATGCCCGGTACGGCTGGACATCCCGCGGATGCTGCTCGCGCTGCGGCATGAGGCCGTCGAGCGGACGCCGCAGCCGTTCGCCCTGCGCATGGGTCTCAAAGCGTTCGAGTACATCGCGACGCGGCCGCAGCTGTACCGGCGCGTCATGTCCTGGATGCGGCTGCTCCTGCGAGGGCGCGCACGAGACGGATGGATTCACAAGGCGCCCGGACTGGCCGGAGGCTGGACGGCGTTTCGCGAGCTCCGCGCGCCCGCCGCGCAGTCCTTCGAGGCGCAGTGGCGCGCCAGGACCGCGGCCAGGAGTCGAACGTGAGCGACCGACGGGCGGAGATGCTCGGTCGCATCGAGCGGGCGCTGCGGACCGGCAGAATCCCCGGCGACGTCCACGACGAGGCGCCGGCCGACCGCCGCGGCGCCGCCGACAGCTCGTTGTCCGCTGCTGATCGGTTCATCGTCGAGGCGCGCGCGCTCGGCGTCGAGGTGTTCGTCGAATGGTCCGCGGACGCCGTTCGCGATCGCCTCGGCAGGCTCATCGCGGGGAAGCGCGTGCTGGCCTGGAATCCGGACCGGCTGCCGTACGCATGCACCGACGTGCTGCGCGGCGCCGTGCTCGGG
The DNA here is from genome assembly GCA_035259385.1 of Vicinamibacterales bacterium. Classification (GTDB taxonomy): domain Bacteria; phylum Acidobacteriota; class Vicinamibacteria; order Vicinamibacterales; family CAVVIG01; genus QHWK01. The sequence continues at coordinate 29,934 of DATFWL010000147.1, forward strand.
TCCGCGCCGCGCGCCGAGCAGGCGCGCGCCGACGTCGGCGTCACCGGCTGCCACGGCGCGATCGCCGAAACCGGGTCGCTGGCGCTGATCTCGGGCCCGGGTTGCTCTCGAACCGTGTCGCTGCTGCCGCCGGTGCACGTCGCGCTGGTCCGCCGCGCCGATCTCGTCGCCTCGATGGGCGACTTCTTCACGACGCGCGCAGACGCGATGGCGCAGGCCGCGAGCTGCACGTTCGTCACCGGCCCGAGCCGCACTGCGGACATCGAGCTGTCGCTGACGATCGGCGTCCATGGTCCGGGAAAAGTGATCATCATTCTCGGTCCGTGACGGACCGCGGATCGGTGCCAGGCACGGGCCTGGCACATGCCTGGCACCACGACGATGACACCAGAAGAATTTCGCGCGGCGGGACATCGACTGATCGACTGGATTGCCGACTACCGCGCGCGCGTCGAGCAGTTGCCGGTGATGGCGCGCACGGAGCCGGGCGGCGTCAAGGCGCAGCTTCCCACGTCGCCGCCGGACGCGCCGGAGCCGTTCGACGCGCTCGTCGCCGATCTCGATCGCATCGTCGTGCCGGGCCTGACGCACTGGCAGCACCCGCAGTTCTTCGGCTACTTCCCCTGCAACGGCTCGCTGGCCAGCGTGCTCGGCGACTACGTCAGCACCGGCCTCGGCGTGCTGGGCCTCGCGTGGCAGTCGAGTCCGGCGCTGACCGAAGTCGAGGAGGTGGCGACCGACTGGCTGCGTCAGATGCTCGGCCTCTCCGCATCGTGGAGCGGAGTCATCCAGGACACCGCGTCCACCAGCACGTTGATCGCACTGATGTGCGCGCGCGAGCGCGCAACCGCGTTCAGCCTGACGCGCGGCGGCCTGCAGGCGGAGGCGCGTCCGCTGGTCGTCTACACCTCCGCTCACAGCCACAGCTCGGTCGCGAAGGCGGCGCAGCTCGCCGGCTTTGGACGCGACAACATCCGACTGGTCGAGCACGACGCGTCGTACGCCATGCGACCCGACGCGCTTTCTGCCGCGATCGAGGCCGATGGCCACCGCGGTGCGCAGCCGTGCGTGGTCGTCGCCACGGCCGGCAGCACGACGTCAACGGCGTTCGATCCGCTCGACGCGATCGGCCGCGTCGCGGCGGATCGATCGCTGTGGTTCCACGTCGACGCGGCGATGGCCGGATCGGCCATGATCCTGCCCGAGTGCCGCCCGCTCTGGCACGGCGTCGAGCGCGCTGACACGGTGGTCGTCAACCCGCACAAGTGGCTCGGCACGGCGTTCGACTGCACCGTCTACTACCTGAGAGACGCCGAGCACCTGGTGCGCGTGATGTCGACGAACCCGAGCTACCTCCAGTCGAGCGCCGACGGGCGGGTGAAGAACTATCGCGACTGGGGTATTCCGCTGGGACGGCGGTTTCGCGCGCTGAAGCTGTGGTTCCTGATTCGCGAGCAGGGCGTGGCGCGACTGCAGCAGCGGCTGCGGCGCGATCTGCAGAACGCGCAGTGGCTGGCCGATCAGGTGCGCGGCGCGCCCGCGTGGCGGCTGCTCGCGCCGGTGCCGCTGCAGACGCTGTGCGTGCGCCACGAACCCGACGGCCTGTCGGGCGACGCGCTCGATCGCCACACGCTGGCGTGGGCCGAGCGGATCAATCGTTCCGGGGCAGCGTATCTGACGCCGGCAACGCTCGACGGGCGCTGGATGGTCCGGATCTCGATTGGCGCCGAAGCGACCGAGCGATCGCACGTCGAAGCGCTCTGGCGCGCGATGCGTCGGGAGGCCGAAGCGCGCCGAGAGTGAACAAAGCCGTGATCGTGCAACGAAATCTGCCGCTCGGCCACCTTCGGAATGCAGCGCGAAGGCCTTGAATGCGTTTCAAAATCTGTAGGTGCGGCCGTGCAGGCCGCACGTGGCCACCTTGAATGGGGGCCCTCCATCGATTTTGGAACGCGCCCGCTGCGGCAACGGTCTTGCCTACGCCATCGAACATGCCCCGACGTTTTCTGCTCGCTGCTGGAATCGTGGTGTGCGCAATTGCGGTGCACGCGCAGTCGGTTCCGCCGGAACGCCTCGGCGCGCTGCCGCCGCTCTTCCCCGCGGACAACTGGTGGAATCAGGACATCAGCACCGCGCCAGTCGATCCGCGATCGGCGCAGTTCATCTCGTTCGTCGGCGGCACCCGCCGCCTGCATCCCGATCTCGGCGGCTACGAATCACCGGGCAGCGTCAACATCTACGGCTTCCCGTACGTCGTCGTCGGCGGCGATCAGCCGAAGCGTACGGTGCAGTTCTATTACGCCGACGAAAGCGACGGCGTCGATCACGCCACCGGGCGCAGCATTCCCTTCTACCCGATTCCGGACGAGGCGATCACGCAGCCCTATTTCATCGAGGGCGGACCGCCCGGCAACACCAACCCCGGCGGCGATCGCCACATGCTGATCGTCGATCGAGACAACCGCGTGCTCTACGAGCTCTTCGATCTGGCGTGGACCGGATCGCAGTGGACCGCCGGCTCCGGCGCCGCGTTCGATCTCAAGACGACGACGAGGCGGCCGGAGACCTGGACGTCCGCGGACGCCGCCGGCCTTGCGATTCTGCCGGGACTGATCCGCTATGACGAAGCGGCGGGCGCGGATGAAATCCGCCACGCCTTCCGGGTCACCGTGCGCGCGACCAACGGCTACGTGTGGCCGGCGTCGCACCGCGCCGGAAACAGCGCAGGCGCGCTGCCGATGGGCGCGCGTCTGCGCTTGAAGGCGTCAACCGATCTCTCGCGCTTTCATCCGGGAATCCAGAAGATCTTCCGGGCCATGCAGCGCTACGGCCTGATCGTCGCCGACAACGGCTCGGACATGTACATCAGCGGGACGTTCGACCCGCGCTGGCCGAACGACATTCTCAATCCGGCGTTCGCCGCGCTCACCGCGGACGACTTCGAGGTCGTCGAGCTGGGGTGGCGCGGCAGCGTCACGACGTCGTGCACGCCGACCGGCACGCCGGCGCCGTTCAGCGTCAGCGTCAGCGGCCGGTTCGTGGTGCTGACGTGGGCCGGCGTCGCCGGCGCGAGCGAGTACCTGGTCGAAGTCGGATCGTCGCCAGGCGGCAGCGATCTGCTCGTCGCGCCGGTCGGCAACGTGACGTCGGTGAGCACGTTCGCCGATCCCCGGACCTACTACGTGCGGGTGCGCGGCCGCAACGGGTGCGGCGTCAGCGGCCCCTCGAACGAGGTCGTCGTCCGCATTTCGTAGGTGATATCGTCGGCGTGTGATCGACTGGCTGCTGCTGATCCTCCCCGGCTGCATCTGGGGCGCGTCGTTTCTGTTCATTGCGGAGGGGCTCGAGTCGGTGGCGCCGAACGGCGTCACCTTCCTCCGCATCCTGATCGGCTTTCTCACGCTCTCGCTGCTGCCGGCGGCGCGGCGGCCGATTGCCGCATCCGATCGCCTGAAGACCGCGTGGCTCGGCGTGGTCTGGCTGGCGTTCCCGCTCAGCATGTTCCCGTTTGCGGAGCAGCATGTCTCGTCGGCGCTGACCGGCATGCTGAACGGCGCGACGGCTCTGTCTGCCGCGGCGATCGGAAGCATCCTCGCACGGCGCCTGCCGTCGCGCGCGATGCTGATCGGGCTTGCGGTCGGCTTCACCGGCGCCGTGCTCATCGCGTGGCCTGGCGTCGCGAGCGCGGATCCAGGCGACAGTCAGGCGTTCGGCATCCTGCTGATCGCGTGTGCGCTGACGTCGTACGGCTTCGCCTACAACCTTGCGGGGCCGCTTCAGCAGCGGAACGGCGCGCTGCCGGTGATCTGGCGCGCGCTCGGCGTGTCGGTCCTGCTGACCGCGCCGCTCGGCATCCCGGCCGTCCTCGGCGCGCACTGGACGCTGTGGCCGGTTCTCTCGCTGCTGACGCTTGGCGCGTTCGGCACGGCGATCGCAAACGTGCTGGCGGCAACCGCCGCCGGCCGCATGGGCGCGACCACGTCGTCGGCGACGGCGTTTCTGATTCCGGTCGTCGCGCTGCTGCTCGGCGTGCTCGTTCGTCGCGAGCGCGTTGCGATGCTGTCGATTGTCGGCGCCGCTGTGTGCCTCGCCGGCGCCTGGATGGTTCGCCAGGCGCGGATTGGCGAGATGCGGGCGACCGAAGTCGTAAGAACGTAGCGCGACGGCGTTAGCCGGGCGGACCGGAGGGTCGCCGCCGACTGACGCTCGGCTGAAGCCTTCGCGCTGCAGTTTACGGCTGGACGCCTGCGTCTTTCAGCGACTCGAGCTTTCGCAGATCCAGCTGCCCGACGGCCGCCTTCAGATCGGCAAATTCGACACCGCTGCCGTGCGCGGCGACGACGAAGCGACCGCCGAGCACGATCGAGAACTCGTTCGACCCGCCATTTTTCGAGATCTTCTCGTGCACGAGACGGCCGTCGACCTTCCGGGTCCGCTCCTCGCCGCTTTCGTCCTGCCGTTCTTCCTGCATGCCGGCCCATCCCGCAAGCGTCACCAGCCCGCTCGCGCCGCCGGAATCGGAGATCTCGAGCGTGACCCGCTTCTCTCCGCCGTCGCCGTACTCGGCGTGCGCCTTCGACACCATCAGGCTGGCGATGCCGGTCTTCTCCGTGTTCATGCGTCGCCGCGGCAGACCGGCGAATGTCTCGGGCACGAACGGCTTGAGCTGGTCGATGTCGATCGGGTCCACCTTGTGGCCGCCGCCGAACAGCGTCGCCAGGCCATCGATCGCCGCGCTGGCGGCGGCTTCCTGGTTGCCAGCCTTCTGCGCCGCTTCGATCTTCTTGTTGTTCGCCTCGAGCTTGTCGCCGAGCGCCTGGAGCTTGCCGAGCGGGCTGTCCTTGTCGAACCGAGTCTCGTCGCCGCTCGCGGAGCGCGAGGCGCCCGTCGTGCGTCCGAGCGGACCGCCGCCGAGCGAACCTCCACTGAGCGCCGCGCTCGTCAGCATCCCCGCGCCGGCGACTGCCGCGGTGACTGCCGTCGTGACGACCGCCAGCACGATGGCGCAGACCACCACCACTGCGGTGTACGCGAGCGCCTTGTCCTCCGGGCATTTCATGACGCGCGGCAGTCCGAGATAGAGCAGGTACAGCCCGTACAGCGCCGCGATGAGGCCGAGCGCGCCAAGCAACGGCAGGACGTGCAGCACACCCGCGATCCATGCCGGCGTGTAGGAATACACGGCGACTTTCAGCGCCTGCGAGCTGTTCTGCTGGCCGCCGAACGTCGGCGCCAGGACGTTGATCACCACCGAAATCAGGAACACGCCGACGATCGCCATGACGAAGGTGAACACGGCAGTGACGAGGCCGGCCGTCAGCGGCACGCGGTAAGTGCCCCCGAACGGCACGCTGATGCCGACCAGCGATCCGCCGATGAGCCCGGCTACGGCGCCGATCGCCGCGAGCGGAACGACATACCCGGTGATCAGCGCCGCCGGCGGCGTCTGCTCTTCAGCAATGACCGGCCATTCCGTGTTCGGCGTCAGGCAGATGTTCTTGGCGCGAGTAACTGTATCCAAAGACCCTCCAGAATTGAATGTGCGGGCCACGGAAGTCATGGCCACGCCTTACAACGCCACCCGGGTCCCTTGCGAACGCGTCTCGAGCCGGACCATATGCGTCGAGCGGGCGTAGAATGGTCGTTGGGAGCCGAGCATGGTCCGTCAGGCCGCGATCGCGTGCGCGATTCTCGTCTCTTTCTCGTTATCGGCACTTGTGGGCGCGGAGCAGAGGACGCATGGCGCGCCGCCGCCGGTGCCCATGAGACAGACCGCGGCACCCACCCGGTCCGCGCCCCCGCCCCCGCCGCCGTTGCCGCCGCCGGCAATCCCCGCGGCGCCTCAGACGGTTCCGCCGCCAATTCTGTTACCGATGCCGTCGCTGAATCCGCCGCCAGCAGGCGGGCTGACGCCGCCGGCGCCGTTCACGTCGGGGACGATTCAGCCGCGACATGACGTGTTCCTCAACGGCCGGCGCAATCCTTACGGAAATCGTACGCGGTACCCGGTCGTGTATGGATATGGGGGGTATTCGTACACGTCCGAACCCGAACCGACCGCGCCGCCGGCGGAGAACGCGGCGCCCGCTGTGACGGGAGGGCTCAGGATCACGGGGGTGCCCGGCGAGGCGCAGGTGTTCGTCGACGGGTACTTCGTCGGCACGATTGCCGACCTGGAGGCCGCCCGCCCGCTCACGGTCACGGCGGGTCCGCATCGTCTCGAACTGCGCGCGGCCGGGTATCAGTCGGTCACGATCGACGTCCAGATCACGGCTTACGAAACCCTCACCTACCGCGCCGCGCTCGATCGATTGCCGCCGCCGCCTCCGCCGCCGCGCGCGCCCGCCGCGGCAGCGTCGCCGATGTACCTGATCCCGAATTGCTATCTCGGAAACGTTCCGCCGCGCGCGAACCGGCTGCCGTCAGGCTGCGACATCAAGCGCGTGCAGGTGCTCAAGAATTAGCGTCGCCTGCGGCCGCCTCGGCGAGCCTCGCCGAAGCTCGCCTGGCAGGCACCCGCGATCGAGCTGAATTCTGCAACGATCCTCGTTAAAGCGGTACATCGATCATTGCAGCCGGCCGAGCACCTCGCAGATCGTCAGGTTGAATCGATCGGTGGTCGGCGACGTGTCGTTGATCACGACCGTCGTGCCGCTGAGCGAGACGGGATCCGTCGCGCGTTGCGCCCACAGCGTCCTGCCGCCGCTGAGGAACTGACGCATCAGCGTCTGCCCTGACCCGACCACGCGCGGCACGGCCGCGCCCCAGTCGTCGCCCACTCCCAGCACGAGGGAATTGTTGCGCGTCGTGGCCAGCGATGCCGCCGGCGCACCGCTCGCAGCGCTGCCCGACGCGGTTGCGCCGATTGCGCCGGATCCGTTCGTTCCGGTCGTATCCACGCGTGAGAAGCTGACCACGGTCGCCGACAACGGCGCCTGCTGCGCGAGCTGAACGGTGACCAGGACGTTGGTCAGCCGCGCCGCGGCAAACGCGCGCCAGATTTCCGCGGTCCCGCGCTGCGCGTTCGTCCTGCGCACCAGCGTCCACGTCAGGCCGGCGCCAGTAACTGAAGTGACCGTGTTCCCGGCGCTGACGTCGCCCGCGCTCACGAAGGCGAGCAGCAGTTCGCCGGTAGTCGCCGTCGAGAACCTCGCCGTCCTCAGCGTCCGCGCGCTCGCCTGATCGGTGGACACGACGACGTCGATCAGCGGTGCCGCGACGTTCGCCACTGTCACCGAAACCGGCGGCGACGTCGTCAGGTTGCCGGCCGCGTCGCGCGCCCGTGCGGTGAGCGTGTGCGCGCCGTTGGCCACCGCTGTCGTCGTCCACGACGTCGTGTACGGCGCCGCCGTGACCTCGCCGTTGAGGTTCGCGCCGTCCAGCAGGAACTGCACGCCGGCGACGGCCGTGTTGTCCGCTGCCGACGCGGACACTGTGACGCTCCCCGACACGGAGGCGCCGCCTGCCGGCGCGGTCACCGCCACGGATGGCGGCGTGGTGTCTGCGGCCGTGGTCGTGAACGTGCCGTCGGCGGAGGAGCTGGCGTTTCCGGCTGCGTCCGCGCTCGACGCGCGAAAGTGATAGGTCGTCGCGGAGGTCAGCCCGGAAAGCGTCATCGTGTGCGCCGTCGTCAACGTTCCGTTGCTCACCGACGCGCCGTAGCTCGTCGTCTCGCCGTAGTCGGTCGCGCTGGTGGCGCGCTCGTCCGTCGTCCAGCTGATCGACGCCGATGTCGGTGCGATCGCGAACACCGTGACGCTCGAGATTGCCGGCGGCGTCGTGTCCGGCTGGTTCGACACCGTGACGCTGACCGATGCCGTGCTCGTATTCCCGGCAGAATCGGCCGCGAGCGCGCCAATCGTGTGGTTGCCGTTCGCGACGGTCGTCGAATCCCACGTGAAGCCGAATGGCGCGGTCGTCTGCGGCGCTCCCTGCGACACGCCATCGATCTGCAGCGTGACAGCGGCCACCGCGACGTTGTCCGATGCCGTCGCCTGCACCGATACCGGCCCGAACACGGTCGAGCCGCCGGCAGGCGCGGTCACGCCGACCTGCGGCGGCACGGTGTCGGCAGCGACCGCTGCGGCCACGACGACGTCGTACGGACCGGCGCCTTCGGTCCATACCAGCCCGATCTGTCCCGCCGACACGCGTGGGTACCCGGAGATGAACCCCCGATCGTGGGTGCCGCTCTCGGTGCCCGGCAGGCTGCTCCACGCCGTCCACCCGGTCGTGTCGCGGCGTGTGACGAGGACGGTGCTCGCCGCGTCGGTGTTGATCGCGAACAACCACACGCGTACGCCATCGGTGGCGGCGAACAGCCCCGCACCGCTCTTGAAACCCTGACCGGCTCCGAACGAGGGCGGCGGCGCCAGCGCCGACCAGCTGTTCGTCGCCGGGGCGTAGACGGCGGCGTCGACGCCGGTGCCGGCCGCGTTTCTGCGGAACACGTAGACGTCGGCCGTCGTCGCGGACACGAGCGCCCAGTCGTTCTGGTTGATCGTGGCGTTCGCCGCGAACACGGCGCCGTCGCCGCCGGCCTGCGAACCGATCGGGACGCCCGTCCACGAGCCGTCCGCGTTCGATCGCTTGTAGCGGAGATTCGTCAGCATCGGCTCCGTGCCGCCGCCGTTGTCGTAGACGGCGAGCATCACATCGCTCGCCAGCGGCGCGAATGCGAGCGCGTTGTTCTCGTGGACCATGCTGTTGTCCACGACTGCCACTGGCGCAAAGCCCGCCGTCCACGCCGCGGCCAGATCGGGGTCGAGCGATCGGCGCACGTTCGCATCCACTTCCTGCTGCAGCGTCGGTCCCGCGGAGTGAATGTATCCGCCCGTCGAGACGCCGAGCGTCACCGCGCGCGGAAGCGTCCAGGTTGCCGCCCCCTCGTCGTGATAGTTCCAGCTTTCCCATGCGATCGTCGACGCGGTGACGGTCGCGCGGATGTGCGCGGTGAGGCCGTTCTGGCCGTTGGCAGCCATCGCCACTTCGGCATGGATCACGTCGATGCCGCCGGCGTTCACGTACGCGACGCCGAGCGCGCGGCCGCCTCCCATGACACAGCTGACGCAGTTGGACGACGCAGACGTCGCCGCGCCGGGACTGTCGCCGGCGGCGGTCCACGCCGCCGTCGCGAGATCGGCGCCGGACGAACGGTACGCCTTGACGATGTGATTCGAGCCGCCGGTGGAATCAGCGGCGGATGTCAGCGTGAAGAGCCACCAGGCGCCGGCGTTGGCGGCGTAGACGAGATGCGATTGGGCCGAGTGGCCGCTCGCATCCGAAAAGGTGCCGGCGATCTGCGCGCCCAGCGGCGCCGGCGCGGCGCGAAGCGGCGCGTGCAGGAGCGTGACGACCAGGCAACAGACACACAGCGCGAATCTCCGCCCACAACCCACGGCTCACCCCTTTCAGCGGAAAGGACGCCTTGGTGCAGTTCTCGAAAAATGGCGGCACTATATTCCACGCGGCGCGTTCTGTACGAACGAACTTTCTCGAATCGCGATGGTGTCGAGACGCCAATCGTGTACGTGCAGGTCCGGCCTTTCAGGCCGAACACGCGCTGGGCCACCCTGAAAGGGGCGGCCCTACACGTATCTAAGGTCGGATCAATTTGAAAAGCGCACTCACTGCTGAGCTACGGGCGTCCTGGCGTGCGACGATCCGCTGTCGGCGCGCGGCGCGCGAGATACACCATTGCGCTTCCGAAGACCAGCAGCACGATGCCCCACCACAAGTCGACGTTGACGCCGAGGACCAGCGTGCCCTCGATCGCGCCGCTGGCGATCAGGATCACGCCGTAGAACGCGAGCAGCAGGCCGAGCGGAAAACGGAGATCGCTCATCGCGCTCACCAGAACAGCATGTTGAGGGCCAGCGTCAGCGCGAGCACGGCGATCCCGACGGTCGCGGGCCGCGTGTACCACGCCATCCGGCCGTCTGCGATGCGCGGTGTCAGGCTGTAGACGAGCCCCGTCAACTCCGTCGCCGGGCGCGGCAGCGTGACGAGGCTCACGGCGATCGTGATCAGGAAGCAGGACGTCCACGCCCAGATCGCGCCCCAGAAATTCTGCGCCATGTCCGACGGGTAGGTGTGGACTACGCCCAGCTTCGGCAGCAGCGAGCCGGCGCCGGCGACGGCCGTCAGCTCATAGTGCAGCGCCGCGGCGAACGTGCCCGAGAGCAGGCCGGCGAACGCGCCGTGCCCGGTCGTGCGGCGCCAGAACATGCCGAGCAGGAACGTGGCGAACAGCGGTGCGTTCACGAAGCTGAACACCAGCTGCAGCATGTCCATGATGTTGTTGAAGCGCATCGCGACGTACGCCGTCGCGACGCTGATCGCGATGCCGGCGACCGTGGTGGCGCGTCCGACGGTGAGATAGTGGGCATCGGTGGCGCCGCGTACCAGGTACGACTGATAGATGTCGTAGGTCCACACGGTGTTGAACGCGGTGACGTTGCCGGCCATCCCCGACATGAAGCTCGCGAGCAGCGCGGTGATCCCGAGGCCGAGCAGCCCCGACGGATAGTAGCGTCCGAGCATCATCGGCAGCGCCATGTTGTAGTCGTAGCCGCCGCCGCTGCTCTGCGGCAGGATCGGCGCGGCCCCGGCATTCGGCTGCAGCGTGAGGCCGAGCGCGATGATGCCCGGCAGAATCACGATGAACGGAAACAGCATCTTCGGCACTGCGGCGATGAGCGGCGTGCGTCGCGCGGCGTTCATCGAGTCGGCGGCCATCGCGCGCTGCACGACGAGGAAGTCGGTGCACCAGTAGCCGAACGACAGCACGAAGCCGAGGCCCATGATCATCCCGAACCACTCGATGCCCATCGGGTTCGATTGCGCGCTCCCGATGTAGTGCCACGCCCGCACGTAGGTATCCGGCACCCGCGCGGCCAGCCCGCTCCAGCCGCCGACGTCGCGCAGCCCGAGCCAGACCAGCGGCACGAAGCCGAAGACGATGAGAAAGAACTGCACCACCTCGTTGTAGATCGCGCTGCGCAGGCCGCCGAGCGCGATGTAGCCGAGCACCACGACGGCCGACACGATGATGCTCGCGTGGATGTTCCAGCCGAGCAGGAGGCGCAGCAGCGCGCCCATCGCGTACATGCTGATTCCCGACGAGAACACCGTCATCACCGCGAAGGTGAGCGCGTTGAAGGCGCGCGTCTTCTCGTCGAAGCGGAGCTTCAGATACTCGGGGACGCTGCGCGCGCGCGAGCCGTAGTAGAACGGCATCATGAACACGCCGACGAAGACCATCGCCGGAATCGCGCCCACCCAGTAGAAGTGGCTGGTCAGCATGCCGTACTTCGCGCCGCTGGCGGCCATGCCGACCACCTCCTGCGCGCCGAGGTTGGCCGAGAGGAACGCGAGTCCCGCCACCCACGCGGGAATCGAGCGGCCGGCGAGGAAGAAGTCGGCGCTGTGCGTGACGCGGTCCTTCAGCAGCACGCCAATCGCCAGGACGAACGCGACGTACGACGCGATGATCAGCAGATCGACGGGTGTGAGATGCATACGCGCAACACATGGTAAAACGAAACGCCTTTGGTGTATTTTTCCGGCCCATGCGCCGAACGTTCCTCTCGGTCGCCATCCTGCTGACAATCGGCCGCGCCGCCGCAGATGCGCAACTCCGCGCCGAGACCGTCGCCTCGAACCTCCCGCAGCTGGTCGCCGCCGTGGCCGATCCGCTGCAGCCGGGCGTCCTCTACGCCGTCCAGCAGAACGGCTTGATACAGACCGTCCAGGGTTCGACCGTGCTGCCGACGCCGTTCCTCGATCTCCGATCGCAGACCGCGGCCGACGGCGAGCGCGGGCTGCTCGGGATGGCGTTCGCGCCGGATCCGGCGAGCGGCCGCTTCTTCGTCAATTTCACCAACGCGAACGGCGACACCGTCGTCGCCCGGTTCCGCCGTTCGTCGTCCAGCCCGCTCGTCGCCGATCCGTCGTCGCGCTTCGATCTGCGCTGGCCCGGCGGCAGCCGCGTGATCGGCCAGCCGTTTGCCAATCACAACGGCGGCAACCTGGTGTTTGGTCCCGACCGATACCTCTACATCGGTCTTGGCGACGGCGGCAGCGGCAACGATCCGAACAACAACGCGCAGAACCCGCAGTCGCTGCTCGGCAAGATGCTGCGCATCGACGTCGACGTGCCCGACGGCGACGTGGCCGGCTACCGCGTCCCGCCCGACAACCCGTTCGTGCGCGGCGTGCCGATCGCCGCGCTCGGCGAGATCTGGGCGTTCGGGCTGCGCAATCCATGGCGCTACTCCTTCGACAACCCCGCGCTCGGCGGCACCGGTGCGCTGTTCATCGGCGACGTCGGACAGAACAACCGCGAGGAGATCGACGTCGCGCCCGCCGGCCGAGGCGGTCAGAACTACGGCTGGCGCATCCGCGAGGGCACCATCGCCACGCCCGGCGTTCCCGCCACCACGGCGGCGTTCACGCCGCTCACCGAGCCGCTCGGCGACTACGGCCGATCGACCGGCACGACGGTGATCGGCGGATACGTCTATCGCGGCCGCGCGCTCGGCGCCGATTTCTTCGGCCGCTACTTCTTCGCCGACGAGGGCAACGGGCACGTGTGGTCGATCGCGTGGAGCCTCGACGCGGGGTCGGGCCGCGGGTCGGTGCTGAACATCGTCGATCACACGGCGGAGATCGGTGTGCTCGGGCCGATCTCGTCGCTCGCGGAGGACTCCGCCGGCGAGCTTTATCTGATCGTCTACGGATTCGGCGCCGGCGGCCGCATCGTCAAGCTGGTGAGCGATCACGTGGCGCCGACCGCGCCCGCGAACCTCACGCAGCAGGTCAGCGGGCGGACCGTCACGCTCGGCTGGAGCGGCGTGTCCGGCGCGACGCAGTACCGCATCGAGGCCGGGTCGCGCCCGGGCGCCAGCGATCTCGCGCTCGTCGACACGGGATCGGCGCAGACGACGTTCACGGCCAGCGGCGTCGGCGACGGCGTGTACTACGTGCGCGTGCGGGCGATCGTCGGGGCTTCGGCGAGCGGGGCATCGAACGAGGTGGCCGTCGCGATCGGCGGCGGTCCGTGCACGTCGCCGCCGGCACCGCCGGTCGGACTCACGGCGTCGGTGAGCGGACGCTTCGTCGCGCTGAACTGGGCGGTAGCCGGCCCGATTACCAGCATCGCCGTCGAGGCTGGTTTCACGCCAGGCGCCTCCAACGCGGCGCTCGTCGTGCTCGATCCATCGGCGCGCACGTTCTCGACGAACGCGCCGCCTGGCAGCTACTTCGTCCGCGTCCGTGCGTCGAACGCCTGCGGCACGAGCGCGCCATCGAACGAGGTCGTCGTCGCCGTGCAGTAAACTACTCGATTTTTTACGCCTTGATGCTCAAGATCGAGCAGCGGTTGTTGCACAATTAGCTCGCTCGCGGACAGGACCCGCCTCGAGCTAAATTGCGACGCACTCTGAGAGGAGCCGAATGATGCGGTCGTATACGGCGACCCTTGCGATCCTCGTGGCCATCTTCGCCGCGCCACTACGCGGCGAGGTGATTGAGAGCAGCGCCGCCGGCTTTCTCGTCCGGAATACAGCCGCGATCAACGCACCGCCGGCGAAGGTCTACACCGCGATCACCGATCGGGTCGGCGGCTGGTGGGATCCGGCGCACACCTTCTCCAATGACGCGCGCAATCTCTCGGTCGACGCGAAGCCCGGTGGCTGCTTCTGCGAGCGCTTGCCTGACGGAGGCGGCGTTCAGCACATGAGCGTCGTTTACGCCTCTCCCGGCAAGCTGCTACGGCTGACTGGCGCGATCGGGCCGCTGCAGGAAGCGGCGCTCGCCGCAACGATGACCTGGAACCTGACGCAGGCCGGCGGCGGAACGACCGTTGAAGTGAGTTACACCGTCGGCGGCTTCCGCGCCGGCGGTTTTCGCGACCTGCCCACGGTCGTCGACGGAGTGCTCCGCGGACAACTGGCGCGGCTGAAGGCGTTCGTCGAAACCGGGCACCCTGACGGCGGATCGCGGTAACGAAGCGCCGGTCGGGGCCAGTTCGGCATCGCCCTGACGCCTTCGCACCGCGGCGATGCGGCCGCAACCTCGAACAGACGCTAGGCCCAGCCGAGCTGTTTCAAGCTGATCGTGTCGTTCCAGATCTTGGTCAGGTGCGTGATGCGGTCGCCATCGAACTGCATCACGTAGACGTAGTCCGCCTCGACCTTCTTTCCCGTGGGCGGCACCGGTCCACCCTGGCCGGTGTGCGTGGCGCGGAACACGGCGTAACCGGCGACGTTCTTTCGCTGATCGTCCACGGCAAATGAACGAATCTCGTAGCTGGCGTCGGGGCACGGTCCGTAGAGCCCTCGCATCCAGTCGGTGTACTGCTCGAGCGTCGTGACGCCGGCCAACGCGCCAGTTTGCGACGAGAACGTCGCGTTCGCGTGGCAGTACTGCTTGCACGCCGCCCAACCCTTGCCCGTTTCACACGCGTCGAAAAAGGCCTGTGCGGTCTCTCTCATCGCCATCGATGCGCCCTCCCAGTGGCTCGGATTATACGGTTCGCCGGACAGCTGGCCATGTGCGTCTCGGAGCGACCGGCTGCGGTAACCTATCGCAGTCGATCGGCATGGGTGATCGAGCATGGCATCTTCATCAGCTGCAAGCGCGATCCTGAGGCGCTGTTGCGGTGAGCGGTAACCGCACGACATGGACGCCTCGCACACGATCATGAGCACAGCCGCCCGGCGACTGATTCCGCGCATTCTCGCGCTCGCGTGCGTTGCGCTGACGATCGTCGTGACGTCCACCTCACACTCCGCGGCGCTCGACGCGCCGGCGCTCGTGACACTCTCGATCGTCGCCACCAGCGATCTCCACGGCGCAGCATTTCCCCACGACGGGGTCGGCGGCCTGCCGCTCCTCGCCGGCTACGTCGACAATCTGCGCGCAGCCCGAGCGGCAGAGCGCGGCGCGGTGCTGCTCGTCGATTCCGGCGACACGTTTCAAGGCGGCGTCGAGTCGAACCTGAGCGAGGGCGCCCTCGTCGTCGACGCGTACAACGCGATTGGCTATGCCGCGGAAGCGATCGGCAACCACGACTTCGACTTCGGCTCGGTCGATTCGCCGGCGGCACGTCAACTGCCCGGGGACGCGCGCGGTGCTCTCAAAGCGCGCGCGGCCCAGGCGCGCCATCCGTTCCTCGCCGCGAACCTGATCGACGCTGCGACCAGCCGGCCCGTCGAGTGGCCGAACGTTCATCCGTCGGCCGTCGTCGATGCTGCCGGCATGAAGGTCGGCGTCATCGGCGTCATGACCATCGACGCGCTGCGATCGACGCTGGCCGCCAACGTCCAGGGACTGCGGGTCGCGCCGCTGGTGCCGGCAATCACCGGTGAGGCGGCGAAGCTTCGCGCGGCGGGCGCAGACGTCGTAATCGTCGCGGCTCACGCCGGCGGCCGCTGCGATCGATTCGATCGGCCCGCGGACCTGTCATCGTGCGACCCGGACTCGGAGATCTTCGAGGTCGCGAGAAGCCTGCCGCCTGGGTTGGTGGACGTCATCGCCGCCGGTCACACGCACGGCGGACTCGCGCACCAGGTCGGCGGGATCGCGATCGTCCAGCCCTTCTCGCGCGGCCAGGCGTTCGGCCGCGTCGATCTCGTCTTCGACCGCACGAGCCGGCACGTCGTGCGTGCGCAGCTGTTCGCGCCGCGCCAGGTTTGCGGCTGGCAGAATCCGGTCACCGCGAGCTGTGTCCCGCCAGGCGCGGCGGCGGTGCCGGTGCAGTACGAGGGACGGCCGGTGACGCAGGATCTGGCGATCGTTCGGGCCATGGATCGCGCGTTGCAGCGCGTGCGCGCGCTTCAGGCGACGCCGCTCGGCGTTGCCCTCGACGCGCCCGTTCGGCGTGGCGATGAGACCGGATCGCCGCTCGGCAGCCTGTTCGCGGTGGCGATGCGCGACGCCACGCCTGGCGCGAACGTCGCCGTCGTCAACAACGCGACGCGCGGCCTGTGGGCGGACCTTCCTGGCGGCCCGATGACGTTCGGACGGCTCTACGACGTGTTCCCGTTCGACAATCGCGTCCGGCGCGTCACGGTGACCGGCGCCGCGCTCGCCCGCTGGATCAGCAACGAAATCCGGCAGGGCCGTCGCAGCGGGCTCGGCATCGCCGGCCTCACGGTGCGCGCCAGTTGCCTGGCCGATGGCCTGCACGTCGATCTGGTCGCCGCCGACGGGCGCGCGGTCGGCGACGACGATCGACTGGTCGCCGTGACGATCGGCGCGCCGACGCTCAGCGGCGGCCTCGGGTCGGCAGATCCACTCGGCGGCGTCGAGCCGGACGTGAACGCTCCGGTCGTCCGCGAAGTGGTCGAAGACTGGTTCAGGCGGATCGGGCGCCTCTCAGACGCTCGGCTGGACGAACTCACGCATCGCGGTCCCTCGTCTGCCGATTCGCAAATCGCGGCCTGCGCCGCCGCGCGCTGAGAGCGCATGCACTCGCCTTCGCGAAGTGAGGATCCGCCACGAAGGGCTGCGGTCAATAGCCGATCGCCTGACCGTCTTCTCTGAAATTCGATCCCGCTCGATAGAACCCGGCGATCGGCTTGCTGCACGCGGCATCTGCCGGCGCGCAGCCGGGCGCCGATCGCGGATCGGGCGTGAACATGATCGCCTCGAATCCGCCAACCGGCGATCCGTTCGATGACGCGACCTGGTGGCCCATCGCCGACAACTGGGCGCCGACCAGTCCGAACAGCGCCGACTCCAGTTGCAGGCGGTTGTTCACCTGGTTGTGGCTGAAACGCGCCATGTCGCCGGCCGCCTGCACGTTGGCGTGCAGATCGAGCACGTTGACCAGCACCTGCATGTTGCCCTGGCCCTGCTGGTCGCCGCCGTGCTGGCCGGTCACCAGCACGGGACGGTCACCCTGCGTCACCAGCACCGCCGACAGCGTGTTGTAGGGACGCTTGTTGGGCGCGATCACGTTGGGACTGTTCGCGTCCAGCGTGAACAGTCCGCCGCGGTTGTGCAGGATGAATCCGTATCCCGGCACGGTGATGCCCGATCCCCAGCCGGCGAAGTTGCTGTTGATCCACGACACCATGTTGCCCCAGCGATCGGCGGCGGCCAGATAGATCGTGTCGCCGGCGTCGAACGCGTCGCTCGTTCGCGCGCCGGTGATCGAGGCGCGCTTCGGATCGACTCGTCCGCACAGCGAGGCGGCGTGCGCCTTCGACGTCAGGGTCTCGAGCGGCACCTGGACGGCGTTCGGATCGGCGTTGCGGCTGTAGACGTCCGCGTAGACCGCCTTCTTCGCCTCGATGAGCGCGTGCCAATACAGAGGATTGGCCGGCCCCAGCGTCGCGAGCGTCTGACCGGGATACCACGTCGGGACGCACGCCTCGAGCACATTCAGCATCTCGACGATGCCCCACGCCTGCGACGGCGCGCGCGTGCCATGGACCGTGTACGAATCGTGGTAGGTCGTCGACGCCGGCGTCACCCACTCGCCTTTGTAGTTGGCGAGATCGTCGAGCGTCATCGCCCCGCCCAGCGCCTTCGACTTCGCGACGATCGCCTTCGCGATCTCGCCGCGATAGAAGACGTCGCGCCCCTGCTGCTGAACGAGCCGGAACGCTTTCGCGAGGTCGGGATTGCGGAAGATGGCGCCGGTGGCCGGACGTTTGCCGTCCACGTAGAACGTCTTCACCGAGTCGGGGTCCGGTTCCTTGCAGCAGCCTTCGAGCGGCAGCGCGTTCTTCATCCGCCAGCCGCTGGCGATTTCCTCGGTGATCGGAAATCCCTGATCGGCGTAGTCGATCGCGGGCTGCAGGACCTCCTTGAACGTCTTCGTGCCGAATCGCGTCAGCACCTCCTGCCAGCCCCAGAGCGATCCCGGCACGGTCACGGTGAGGATGCCGCCCGACGGCATGCCCGATCCCGGTCCGAAGTTGGCCGGGTTGGCTTTGTAGCCAAGCGACGTCATGCGCTCGAGCGTCAGACCGCTCGGCGCGATGCCGCTCGCGTTGAGCTGGTAGACCTTCTTCTCTTTCGCGACGTAGATCAGGGCGAACAGATCGCCGCCGATCCCGGTGTTCGCCGGATAGACGACGTTCAGCGCAGCGGCGGCGGCGACGGCGGCGTCGATCGCGTTGCCGCCTTGCTGGAGGATCCACACGCCGGCCTGCGCGGCGAGCGGCTGGACCGTCGTCACCATCCCGTTGCGCGCCATCACCTCGGATCGCGTCTGCGGCAGCCACCCCTCGGATCGATCGCCGCGCACCGCCTGGCAGGCGGGCGCCGCGGATCCGATGCACATCTGCACCTGGCCGGACGTCAGGACCGAGGCGAGCCCGACGGCCATCACGCACGCGATCGAGAGGGAACGAGTCAGCTGGTTTTTCATACGCTCTTCGTCTCCGGGGTTGTTCAGCTCTGCGGTCAGCTCTCTGCGGTCCACGTACAGCGTGGATGGTGCGGCCGTCAGGGTACGCGCTTGCCGTTGACGATGACCGCCGTCGTCACGAGCTTCTGCCGGCCCGTCCGTTTGCCGTCGATGTTGTCCACGAACTCGAACTGCCCTTCGCGCATCTCGAGCACGGCGACGTCGGCCACCGCGCCGGTCCGCAGCGTGCCGAGATCCTTGAATGCCGAGACGCTCGCCGCCGCATGGCTGGTCACGCAGGCAATCGCGTCGTTCAGCGACATTCCCAGCATCACGAACTTCGAGACGACTGTCGGCAGATCGAACACGCGGAACGTCCGGCCAGGGCCGGTGATGTCGGACGAGATCGTGTCCGGCCAGAAGCCGTCACGCGTCGCCTTCTCGACGATCTCCCAGGTGATGTGCGCAGTGCGGCCGTTGCCGACGTCGAAGCGCACGCCGCGCCGGCGCGCCGCCGCAATCTCGGGGATTACGCGGCCGTCGCCGGTGAGGATGCTGTGCGGCGGCGGCGAGTACGGATGCGTCACGATGTCGCCCGGGTTCAGCAGCTCGAGGATCTTCGGCAGCGGCGAGCGCGTCTGGCCGACATGCAGCATCACCGGCATCGGCCCGGCGACCTGTCGCGCGCGGCGCAGCGCTTCGAGATCGTGTTCGCCGGCGACCGACTCCGACAGGCGCACCTTGACGCCCGCAATCCACGCGCGGTGACGTTCGATCGCCTGGCGCGCGGCGTCCACGTCGGCGGCGTCGATGTCCAGCAGTTCCCCCGGGGTGGTGACGCCGGTCCGCGCGACGTTCAGGAAGATGCGCACCCGGTTCGGCGCGGCTTCGGCGACGCGCACCAGCGCATCGATGTTGTCCGCGCCCGCCGATCCGCCGTCGACCATCGACGTGACGCCGTCGCGCAGCAGCGCGCCAGGCGTCAGCTCGGGCGCGCCGACATGAACGTGGAGATCGATCAACCCGGGAACGACGAGCTTGCCGCGGGCGTCGAGGACGTCGCCGGCGTCCGCGGCGGCGATTGCCGGCTGAATCGCGGCGATGCGGCCGCCGACGATCGCGACGTCGGCGGCGCGATCGAGGCGCTGCACCGGATCGACGACGCGGCCGCCCTTGACGACGAGGTCGTAGCGCGCGGCGCCGAAACGCGACGTGCGCATCAGCGGCGCGACGGCAGCGGCCAGAAGCGCGCGTCGTGTCACCATGGCGCGGATTATACGGTCTGCCGCCGCCGACCCGCCCGACCCCGCCTGCCCTGCTTGACCTGCCAGACCAGCCCGACCCGCTTGACCTGCCCGACCTACTTGCCCTGCCCGACCCGC
>DATFWL010000148.1:0-2011 GCA_035259385.1 Vicinamibacterales bacterium
TGTTGGTGCCGTCGCGCGACACCGAGGTCCACAGCGACGCGGTGCCGCCGGACTTGAACAGCTGCGTGATCGCGACCGACGACCCGAAGAGGTTGTTGGTCGCCGCAACCTTGCCGTCCGGCGCTCCCGAAAACAGCGACGTGTTCGGATCGCGCCAGCGCCGCGTCGTCACTTCGAAGCGCAGCTGTGGATCGTAGTCGCCGCGGGCGCCGATCATCCGCGCCTCCGCGGCGGCAATCGATTCCCGCTCGATGCGAATCGCGTGGTTCTTCTGGAGCGCCCGGGCCGTCGCCTCGGCCATCGTCAGAGGCTCCTGCGCGGCGGCACCGGTGACGGCCGCGAGCAGGCACACGGATATCGACAGCAGTCTGTGAGAAAGCATTTGCTGAACTCCGGAAGCTGTGAACCGAGCTAATTAAGAATTAAGAATTGAGAATTGAGAATTCGTCGCAGGTCACCGAACGTCGAGCGGTGGTCGCGAATTCCTAATTCTTAATTCCTCATTCTTAATTGCACGCTTCACTGCGTTGTCACATTGACCTTCTGCAGCCGCGGATCGATCTGCTCCGACACGCGCCGCCACAGGTCGTGATCGGTTGCGACCAGTGCGGCGATCTCGGCGTGCGTCAGGTGCGTGCCCCGCTCGAGCAGCTCGCTGAGCGCACGGTGCGGATCGCACACGAACGTCTCGCGAAAGCCCTCGTCCGTCAGGAGCCGGCCTATCACCATCTCGATGCAGCGTTGGGTCACCCGTCGTCCCTCCGCGCGGAGAGATGGCAAGGCGCCAGCCAGCCGGCCGCCGCCACGACCTGGACCGCGTAACTCTCTGATTCGACTGATGGTTGTCGCCAGAGTCCGGCCGGGGACCGGCGAGGCGCAGCCGGATGGACGACTGCAGAGAAATCGACAACTTGCGGATCCACCGGCAGGCTGACGTCCGGCGTGCGCAGAGCCGATAAGAAACGTTGTGATGAATGTTGATGTTCCGATTGATGCTGAAACGGCCTTCCGTTTGCTGAGTGCTCACGCAAGGAGTGAGACGACGGCCATGATGCAGGTTGACAGCGTTTCACAGCGGGCGAAACGGCCCGCCGTCCGCACGATGATGGTCGTCGGCCGCGATCCCGACGAACGCATTCTCGAGGCGGTCACCGAAGGGGGCGGCTACGACGTCGTCGTCGTGGAACCAACCGCGACCGCCTATTCGCGCATCAAGCGGCTGTCGCCGAGCGTCGTCGTGCTGACGATGGACTTCAACGATGTCGATGCGTGCAATCTGTTGTCGATGCTGAAACTCGATCGCGAGACGTCGCAGATTCCGCTGTTCACCTGCCTACTCGAGCCCGTGGCGGCGCATTCGAACGTATAGCTGCGCGCGCGTCATTCCGAGCGCTGCCGCCGCGCGCGACTTGTTGAAGCGCGCCTTCTGCAGCGCCTCCTCGATCATCGTCCGCTCCATCGCCTGCAGATCGTCGGCGCGTGCCGGCGGCGCGGCAGCCAGCGGCGGCACCGCGACCGCGGCCGGCTTCTCCCGCTCCATCCGCCGCGCGTCCGTCGCCCCCGCATGCGACGCGACCGGCGGCGCGGTCAGTGCGAGGTGTTCGGCCGTGATCAATCCCCCGTCGCACAGGATCGCCGCCCGCTCCAGGATGTTCCGCAGTTCCCGCACGTTCCCCGGCCAGTGATACTCGATCAGCCGCGTTCGCGCGTCCTTCGAGATCCCCGCCGGCGGATGCCCCAGGCTCCGACCGTATTCGGTCAGGAACGCCTCGCTCAGCGGCAGAATGTCGTCACGCCGCTCCCGCAGCGGCGGCAGCTGAATCGCGAACACGTGCAGCCGATAGAACAGATCCTCGCGGAACCGCCCCTCCGCGATCGCCTGCGGCAGGTCGCGGTTCGTCGCCGCCACGATCCGGGCGTCGGTCTTCAGCACCCGCGTCCCGCCCAGCCGCTGGAACTCCTTCTCCTGCAGCACTCGCAGGAACTTCGCCTGTACCGGCGGGCTCATCTC
>DATFWL010000149.1:0-2132 GCA_035259385.1 Vicinamibacterales bacterium
GGTGTTTCACCGTGCGCAACCGACCACAGAATCTCACCCTTGTTGAGATCGATCGCGGTGATGCGTGCGTACGGCGGCTTCGCGAGCGGTAGACCTCGAACCGACAGACCTCCGCCGCCGCCCTCACCGGCCGGCGCCGCGTTGGCCGGCGCAGGGCCCTGGGCAGTCGCCGCGCCAGACGCGCCGCGTCCCTGTCCGTCCGCAGCCGATCCACTACCAGCGCCACGGCCCTGCCCGGGGGGAGCGTTAGATGGCGCATTGGGATCGCGGGCCGTGCCAGCGATGTAATCCATATCGGACCGGTTGCCATCCGATTTCACCAACCCGAGCGACGACACCGTCGTCGTCGAATGGAGGTACGCGATTTTTGTTTCCGGATCGAACGAGCCGCCTTCCCAATTGGATCCTCCTGCGGCCGTAGCCGGCAGCAGCGTCGCCAGCGGGGCCGGCCACGTGCTGACGACCGGCGGCGTGAAGATGGGTCCGAGCTTGTAACGCGACACCAGCTTGACGGCTTCGGCTCTGAGCTCCGGCGTGAAGTCGATCAGATCGTCGACCGAGAAGCCCTGAAGATCGTATGCGGGCGGTTTGGTCGGAAACGGCTGCGTCGGTGAGTACCACTCTCCGGGCACGTCGCCCTTCGGAACCGGTCGCTCCTCGATCGGCCACACCGGCTGCCCGGTGACGCGATCGAAGACGTACAGCCAGGCCTGCTTCGTCGGCTGCGCAACGGCCTTGATTGACTTCCCATCGACGACGATGTCCGCGAGAATCGGCGGCGATGGGATATCGTTGTCCCAGATCCCGTGATGCACGAGCTGGAAATGCCACTTCCGCTTGCCGGTTCTCAGATCGAGCGCAACCAGCGTCTCGCCGTACAACCCCGCACCAGGACGATGGCCGCCGTAGTAATCACCGGTCGGCATCTCCACCGGAAGATAAACGGTGTCGAGCTCCTCGTCGACGGTGATCTGTCCCCACACGCCGGTGTTCCCTGTGTATGACCACGAGTCCTTTTCCCACGTGTCGTTGCCAAACTCGCCCGCCTGCGGAATCGTGTGAAAGATCCACAAGCGCTTACCGGTGCGCACGTCGAACGCGCGCACATAGCCCTTCTCGTTTCTCCGGCTCTTCGGCACGCCGCCGGGCAGATGTGCGGCGCCGACGATGATGATGTCCTTGGCCACCGTGGGCGCGGCGTGCAGGCCGACCTCGCCGGTGACCAGGTCCATGTCCTGATCGTCGTCAAGCTTCAAATCGACAGTACCGCTCTTGCCGAAGCCAGGCACAGGAATTCCCGTCTTCGCGTCGAGCGCGACAAGACGATATCCCGGCGTCACGTAGATCACCCGCTGCTCTGTGGCGTCGGACCAGTAGGCCAGCCCGCGACCCGAGAGTTTGCGCGGGGCCGCATCGCCGCGCGCACCTTCGTCTTCGCGGTGCATCCACAGCAATTCGCCGGTCGCGGCGTCGAGGGCCACGACGGATCGCCGAGTGCCTGCCGTCGCAAAGACGACGCCGTTCACCATCAACGGCGTCGTTTCATAATTGAATTCCGGACGTGGGCCCAGCGCATCGGTCTTGAAGCGCCACGCCACTTCCAGCGTGTTGAAGTTGTCCTTGTTGATCTGCTCGAGCGGCGAGTACTTGGTGTTGGCGAGATCACCGCCCCACGTCCGCCATTCGCGCGTGGGCGTGCCGGCCTGCCCGGATAGTCGGCCGTTCGTTGCCGCGAGTACGACCAGGAGGATTGCGAGAGACGAGCCGAGCAGTGGAATCCGGCGCGGCGTCATAAAGCCTCGCTCTCATGCGTGTGTTCGAGGATGGATCGGGGAAAACGCCGGTCATGATGCGCCGGGCTCGCGAACAGGTCAAGTGCCACGACCACGAAATTACGAAGGCGCATGCGCGCCGGCAAACGGGTCGAGACGCGGCGACGGCTGCGGCGAGAAATAGTGGCGCTCGGCGATCTACGATTTGTCCGGCAGCGTAAAGAGCAAGGCCATCGTCGCCCAGCACGACGCGGCATCCGAGGCAAACTGATGCCATCCGTTGGGAAAGCTCTCGAACGTGTGCGGCTGCACCGGCACGGCGCGTGTGGGTGCGAACCACGAGCCGTCTGTGAGTTGATT
>DATFWL010000150.1:0-16367 GCA_035259385.1 Vicinamibacterales bacterium
TGGTGAGCCGGGGGGGAATCGAACCCCCAACCCGCAGATTAAGAGTCTGCTGCTCTGCCAATTGAGCTACCGGCCCGGTTTGAAGCGCGTGCGATCAGCGCGCGAACGGCGCGCTCAGACAAAATCTGATTCTAGCACAGCGATTGGACGCGAGAGCGTGAGGGAGACGCCGCCGCGACCTCCGACGCCCCGCTCGCTCGAATGACGCGCGGCCTGCCGTCCGTCGAAGGACGGCCAACTTTTTATGGCGCGCCCGGAGGGAGTCGAACCCCCGGCCTACAGGTTCGAAGCCTGTCGCTCTATCCAGCTGAGCTACGGGCGCGCACCCAGTCATTCTACTTCTTTGCCGCCGCCATGAACGGCTCGATCTCGCGCGCGTGCGGCGCGCCGGCGGACAACATGATCGGCTCCGACGTCGTGATCAGCACATCGTCAAGGACGACGTCGTAGATCGCCCGCTGCTCCGGCGAGAATCGCCCGCCGGCCGGGTTCGCGCGCGCGACGTCGGCGCGTAGTCCTCGACCTCCGCGCCGCGATCCGTGAGCAGCAGGCGCCGCCGATCGATCGGATCGTTGCTGGTCTCGTCGTGCAGCGTCGTCGCGTTCCGGCCAGCCGAGACGATCGACGGGATCGCCCGGCAGCAGGCGCCGCGATTTCGAAGGTGTACTCGACGGTGGCCTGCAGATCGTACTCGTACGCGGCCGTGAGCACGCGCGCCATCGCCGCTTTCTGCGCTTCGACTGTGATGTCGATGGCCTTCGCAGCAGCCTGACGCTCGGCCTCGCTCGTCTTCTCACGCAGACGTTGCAGAAGCGGTGACGCGTCGCGAATCCTCACCTCGCGATAGCGCCGTGCCCGGCTCCGCCGCAAACCGCTGTTCCCCGCGGGCATCTCCCGAGTTGCCTTCCTGACGGAGGGGGCAATCGACATCACCCGTGCGCCACAGGCGCCGCAGAAAACGCGACGAGTGCTACGTCCGTGCCGATCGTTTTCGCAACCGCAGCGCGTCTTGCCGCGTACTCAGCAGGCGAGATGCCTGACGCCCCGGCCGATGCATGGATCGCGGCGACGAGAACCGAGATGCCGATGGCGCCATCGAACGAAAACCTCACACGTTCGTCCGGCCGGCATTGTAAGATAAGCCTTCTGTCCATGCGCCCGTAGCTCAATTGGATAGAGCGTCGGCCTCCGGAGCCGAAGGCTACAGGTTCGAGTCCTGTCGGGCGCGCCAGACAAGTTGACGTTCGTTATCCGGTCGCTGCTCCCATCGGATCTATGATGATCGTCGGGTCGACTGGATGAACCTTGCCAGCGCGTTCGTCACCGGCGCCCGGCTCATTCGACGGCCGCCGGATGAGCGGCTTCGCGAATCGGTTGGCTGCTTCTGGGCCCTGCCCTGCACCGCGGACACCCACATCAGATCGCTCCCTGACGGCTGTGCCACGCTCTCGATCGAGCTCTGCGACGGCAGGCCGCCGCACAGCTTCATCACCGGTCCGCGGCTCGCGCCCGGAGAATGGAGTCCTGCCTGCGACCTCACGCTGGTGGGCGTCCGCCTGCGCCCGGGCGTTCTCTTCGCGCTCACACGCATCCCGGCGTCGGCGCTCACAGGACGCCGCGAGAGGCTGGACCGGTGGCGCGCAGCCGATGCCGCCGTGCTCGAACGAGGATTGGCCGCAGCCGCGTCGCACGACGAATGCTTCGACGTGCTGGAGGCCTTCGTTCGCGTGCGCCTGGCCGAGACCTCGATCGACGAGCGGATCGTCCGTGCCGTGAACCTGCTGAGTGGAGACGAGGGCAGGACGAAGATCGCCGATCTCGCGCAGCGCTGTCACACGAGCGCCCGTCATCTGGATCGGATCTTCCGGCGTTGGGTCGGGCTGAGCCCGAAGACGTTCGCGCGCATCATGCGCTTCCAGGCGTCGCTGGCCAGCCTCGACCCGGTCGCGGCGCCCGCACTCGCGGACATGGCGAGCGGCCTCGGCTACTTCGATCAGGCGCATCTGTCGAACGAGTTCGCGCACCTCGCCGGGTTGAGCCCACGGCGCATCGCGCCAGCGCGGGTGGCCGATTTTTCCAAGACCCAGTGCGAGTGAGTTGCCTACACTCGCCGCATGCTGAAAATGATCCTCGGAGCCGTTGCCGGCCTGGTTGCCTGGATCCTGCTCGTCACCGTGAGCGGATTGATCCTGCGCGCGGCGTGGCCGGAGTACGCTGCGGTGTCAGAATCGATGGCGTTCACGTTGCCGATGCTCCTCGCACGGCTGGCGATTAGCGCCGTGACGCTGCTGGCTGCTGCGCGTCTGGCTGCGCTCGTCTCTTCACGGGCCACTGCGGCCACGCTGCTGCTTGGAACCGTGCTGCTCGCAGGATTCGTTCCCGTCCACGTCAAATTGTGGAATCGATTCCCGGTCTGGTACCACTTGACGTTTCTTCTCACGCTGATCCCGTTGAGCGTGATCGGTGGGCGACTCGGACGAGTGGGACGGATGGGACGGATGGGATGGATGGGACGGATGGGATGGATGCGGCAGATGGGACAGATGGGATAGATGGGATACGTAGGAGATAGATAGGGGATAGGTGAGACACGCGGGAGCGTGATGGATGGGATAGATGGGGTGGATGCGACCGATCGGAGCTCAACCGTAATCAGACAAGACACGTCCCGATCGCCACGATAAGATCTGCACCTGATCGTCGTGCGCTCGACTCTGTTCCTGATCGCAATCGAACTCGCACTTGCGGCCGCTGTCGCGCTGGCGGTCTACGTCGGTGCGCTCATCCTGAGGAAGCGGGTCGAGCGCTCCAGGATCGCTTCGTTCGACGCGTTCCGCGAAACGGTCGGCAATGGCGCCCGCCGGGTCCTCATTGGACTCTTCGCCGTCCTCGCGACCGCGATTCTCCTGTACAACGGCCGGCTGATCGCCCGCGGTGTCGATCCCCTGACGCACACCACGACACTTCTGACCTCGATGATCGCCGGCGGCTGGCAGGCGCTCGTGCTGGCGCTCGGCAAGATCGGGCTCGCCACGCTCGGACTCCTGATCGGAACGCGAATCGTCCACAACCTCCTCGACGTCCTCCAGAGCGCAGCGAGTCGCCGCGACGACCTCAAGGATCGCAACCTCGACGCGCTGTTCACCAGCCTGGATCGCGCCATCGTCCACACGGCGTGGCTGCTTCTGGCCACGCTTGCCTGCTGGCTGCTGGCCGTCCCGCAGGCGGCGATCGACGCGCTGCTGCTCATCACCCGCGTGTACGTCATCGTCGCCGCCGGATTGCTGGCGATCCGGGCGACGGCGATTGTGGTCCCGGTAGCAGACGCCCGCGGCCGCACGTATGCGGACCGCCGAGGCTGGGCTGCGCATTACCAGCACCTCGATCGCCTCCTGCCGACACTGAGCGCGTGCCTCGAATATTCGCTGTGGATCGGCATGGCTGCGCTCACCCTGTTCCAATTGAGCCCCATGCAGCGCCTGGCCGCGTGGGGTCCTCGACTGGTCGAAGGGATCGCGATCTTTTTCGTCGGCCGCGTGTTCATCGAAGTCGGGCATCTCGAAATCGAGCGGCGGATGACGGCACCTGAAGGGATCGACGAGCTCACCCTCCGCCGGCGCGCGACGATGACTCCGCTGGTGCACAGCGTGTTCACCTACGCCGCGTATTTCGGCATCGGCGTGCTCGTGCTCGCGTCGCTTGGCTTCAATCCGATGCCGTTCCTGGCCGGCGCGGGGATCCTCGGCCTCGTCGTCGGCTTTGGCGCCCAGTCGCTGATCAACGACGTCGTATCAGGGTTCTTCATTCTCTTCGAGAACGTCTACCTCGTCGGCGAGCTGATCGAGGTCGACAAGGCCAAGGGCATCGTCGAAGCGATCGAATTCCGAGTCACGAAGATCCGCGACGACGAGGGGCGGCTGCACGTGATCCGGAACGGAGACATGAAGCCGGTCATCAACTACTCGAAAGAGTTCGCGATGGCGGTCGTGCCGGTCGACGTGGCGTACGATGCGGACCTGCGAATCGTGTTTCACACGCTTCGCGAAGCCGGCAAGCGGGTTCGATCGGAGGATCGAAACGTCATCGCCGACATGCGCATCGACGGCATCACCGCCTTCGGGCCGTCTGCGATGACCGTGCGGACGACGACGCGGGTCAGGCCTGGCAGCCACGACAAGGTGGCCGCTGCGATCCGCATGGCGATCAAGGAAGAGTTCGATCGCCACGTCGCGGACGACAGTCCTCGTCCGACGCTCATCCCCAGCGGCTTTCGCGCTGGCTCGCCCACTTGATCGAGCAGTCCGCACCGTTCCACCTCGACAGGCGCAGCGCGACCATGCAATCGGATCACAATCGCCTCGTGACGCTCTTGTAAATTCCGTCGCGTCGAGCTGACAGGGCGCCGCGTGGGCACCGCGCTTGCTGCGCGCCCCGGCGTTCAACAAGGAGGCGCCATGGCAGACGAGCTCGATCGCGATCGCGAGAACGAGGAAATGGGACAGACCAACCCAGACGATGCCGCGAACTCGGCAGACGAGGACGAGGAATTCGAAGACCTCGACGAGGATGAATCGGGAGACGACGAAGACGTCGAGGATTCCGGGGCGTAAGCGGAGTCCCAGACGTCAGCGGGCGCCGGCTCGATCCGCGTAGCGAGTGACGCGCGACAGGTCGACGCCTTTCGATGTCCGCAGCAGTGTCCAGAGATCGCCGACCGATTCGAATCGCGACGGTGCGGTCTGGATCGTGAATGCTTTGCGATCGAATCCCTCAGCGATCTCTTGCCACGACACCGGCGTGGATACGCCGGCGTACTCGCTCGCGCGCGCACTGTAGGCCGTCGCCAGCGTCTTCCCGAGGATGTTCTGCAGGCAGTCGATATAGACGCGCTTGCCGCGCGCGCGAACCGCTCGCTCGATCGTGGCAACATTCGGATGTTTGTGGGCGACGACGGTCGCGACGATCTGGCAGAAGAGCAGCCCGGCGTCGTAGGGTGTCCCTTCAGGGAGCGGGACGTAGATGTGCAGGCCGTCGGCTCCCGATGTTTTCGCCACGCCGGTCGCGCCGAGCGTCTCGAGCTCATCGTGAATCCAGCGCGCGACGTCGAGCGCGCGCTCGAACGGGACGCCGTCCGACGGATCGAGGTCGAAGGCGGCATAATCCGCGAACTCCGGGTGCTGCACTCGCGAGAACCACGGATCCTGCGAAATCGCCGCGAGCTGCGTCATGTACAGGAGCGCCTTCAGCGTCCCGCCGATGATCTGCGGCCGCTTCTCGACGACGCTCACGACCTGCGTGCGGACGCCGGCCGGCACCTCGGGCGCGCGGTGCTGGTAGAACGGCGGTCCGCCGACGCCGTTCGGAAAGCGCTTCATGACGAGCGGCCGATCGGCCACGGCCGGGACGGCGAGCGGCGCGACGCGCGCGTAGTAACGCAACAGGTCGCCCTTCGTCAGCTTCAGCTTCGGCCAGAAGAGCTTCGAGAGGTTCGTGACCTTCAGCTGATCGCCGCCTGGCAGCTCGATAATCCCATCGCGGCGCGCCTTCTCGAGCTCGCTCAGCTGGTCGACGATGCCCTCTAAAGCGCCGGCAGAGAAACCAACCGCGGAGCTCTCAGAGATCGCGGAGTTTCTTTTTTCAGCAACGCTCGAACGAGAGCTCGAACCAGAACCAGAACGAGAACCCGAACCCCGAACCCCGAACCTCGAACCCCGAACCCGACTCTGTTCACGCTGTTCTTCCCTGTGAACCTCGGTCGGCGTCTTGTCGTCGCGCAGCCCGAGGTAGACCGGATGCCGCAGCTTGGCATCGGCCGTCCACTCCGTGAATCGAACTTGCGCGACGAGCTCCGGACGCACCCAGTGCGGGCGTTCGTTCGTCTTCGGCAGGCTCCTGAACGGACACTGGTTCGTTTCGAGCGGCTTCAACAGATTCATCACGCGCGCGAGCTCTTTCTCGTTGAAGCCGGTGCCGGTGTGCCCGACGTAGACGAGATCGTTGCCTTCGTACACGCCGAGCAGCAGCGCGCCGAAGTACGATCGCGCGTGCCGCGGTTCGGTCCACCCGCCAATGACGAATTCCTGCTGGCGAGCGAGCTTGATTTTCCGCCAGTCGGGTGTGCGTTTGCCCGATTTGTACAGCGAGTCCGCGCGCTTCGCGATCAGTCCTTCCCAGCCGCGCTCCAGCGCCTCGTCGTGCAGCGCCTGGCCCTGGCCGCGCACCTGACGACTGATGCGCAGCATCGGCGTTCCCGTCTTCTTGAACAGCTTCTCGAGCGCGGTGCGGCGCTCCGTCAGCGGCCGGCCGCGGTAGTCGGTCTTACCGTCGCGCAGGACGTCGAAGGCGATCAGCGCGACACGAAGGGGGTCGGGAAGAGTTTTCGCTCGGTTCGCCGACCTCGGAGCGGCGTTGCCCGCGGAGGCAGTCCGCGAAAACTCTTCCCGACCCCCCAGGTGGATCCTCCCCTGCAGGTTCTGGAAACCGGTCGGGTCGCCGTTCTCGTCGAGCGCGACGATCTCACCGTCGAGGACCAGCGGCTCCCGCCGCGTGCGCGCCCACTTCTGCAGCGCCGCCGCGATCTCCGGAAACTGCCGCGTCTTCTCGTTGCCAAGCCGGGACCAGAGGCGGACGGCGCCCTTCGGCGCGATCTCGATGATGGCGCGGATGCCGTCGTATTTCGGTTCGTAGACGAGATTCGGATCGTCGAGTGGCGCGTCGGCCGGCGACGCGAGCATCGGCTGCAGGATGTCGTTCATCGGGAAGAAGCTAGGGACTCGGGGCTAGCTACATCCGAGGGTTGCGCTCGTCTTCTGTATTCTGTGTAATTCGGCTAGCCCCCAGCCCTTGGCCCCTCAGCCCCCGCATCATGCGGCAGTCTTTGCTCGCTTGCGGGTCCCTGTCCGTTTGGCGCCGCCGCGCGACTTACCGCGAGCCTTTGCGCCGGACGCCTTGCCGCCTCCACTCTGCTCGAGGCTGCGTCGCAACCGCTCCATGAGATCGACGACCTCGGCCTGGCGCGCCTCCGTGGCGGGCTCGAGCTCGACCCGCTTGCCCTTCATCTTGCCCTGGATGATCCGCAGCAGGTTCTCGCGATACTGATCGGTGTACTTCGTCGGATCCCAGTCGGCCGCGAGGCTGTTGACGAGCGCCTTCGCCATGTCGAGCTCGGCCTTGCGGACGCCGCTGACCGTGGGAAAGTCGAACTGGTCCACGTCCACGAGCTCGTCGGCGAAGCGCATCACGGAGAGCACGATCGCCTTCTCGATCACTTCCACGGCGGCGAGATGCTGCGCGTCGCGGAGGATGAACTTCGCGATCCCGATGCGTCCCGACTCACTGATCGCCTCGCGGAGCAGTGCGTACGCCCGCTCGCCGCCCTTCGCGGGCACGAGATAGTAGGGCGTTTCGAAGAATCGATCGTCGATCTCCTCCGCCTTCACGAAATCGATGATGTCGACCGTACGGGTTTTCTCGAGCGCGGCCGCCCGAAAATCCTCCTTCGTCAGCACGACGAAGTGCCCTTTGGCGTACTCGTAGCCCTTGACAAGATCCTCCCAGGCGACGGGTTGCCCATCCCGCACGCACACGCGCTCGAACCGCACCGGCGCCTTGTCCTTTGCGTGCAGCATGCGGAACTTCGGCCGATGATTCCGGACCGCGGTATGCAGTTCGATTGGGATGTTCACCAGCCCGAACGAAATCGACCCCTTCCAGAGCGCTCTCGGCATCGGCTTCGCAGAGGTTCTTCAAGTTCTAGGGTTCTAACGTTCTAGAGTTCCAGGTTCCAGGTTCCAGGTTCTCAGGTTCCTGGTTCTCGGGTTCCTGGTTCACGAATTCCTAATTCTTAATTCCTAATTCTTAATTTCTCTCAACTCCCGCTCGGCCTCGAGCCAGTCTTCGAAGTCGGTGCCGGGCGCGCCGCCGCGTTCCAGGTATCGGTGATAGGCGCGCATCCGGATGTCCTCTTCGCTCGGTTCAGAGCCCATCGACATCGACTCAAGCGGCGCATCGTCTCCCGCTTCGCTGGGGATGCCGGCGGCACTGTTCTCCCGGTTCTCATGGGCCTCGACGCGTGTGTCTGCAGCGATCGAGTCGGCTGTGGGCGCTGCCACCGCGCGCTGGCGCCGCGGCTTCGGTTGAGCTGGCGCGGAAGCCGCACCGGTGTCATCTGCAGACGATCGAGGAGTTCGTTTGGCCATAGCTGTTCTCCGAAGCACACAAGCACGACCGTTCGACAGCGAACGGCGTGAATCCAATGAAGATCAAGGGACGCATCAAATCTAGGATGAAGGAAGCAATTCGTCTACCAGTTTGCCGATCCCCACGAGCGGAATCCGCACCCAGTCCGGACGGTTGTTCAATTCGTACCCCAGCTCGTACACCGCCTTGTCGAGCAGGAACGCTGACAGAAGCGTGTGTCGATCGTTTGACGCACGCGGAAGAAGGGGCGATTCGCCGACGAGGGCGAGGTAGCTGGCGAGAAACGCTTCACGCACCCAGTGCTCCCAGGTATCCGCCCACGGCTCGAGCGCCGCGTACTCATCCGGCGCATGCACCGCGAACGCGAGCAGCGCCGCGCGCGCGGCGTAACTGAACGATCGCATCATGCCGGCGACGTCCTTGAGCGGCGACTGCTTGGTGCGGCGTTCGGCGATCGATCGTGCCGGTTCGCCTTCGAAATCGAGAATGACGAAGTCTTCCTCGGTCCTCAGCACCTGACCGAGGTGGTAGTCGCCGTGGACGCGGATCCGCGCCCCGGCGTCGGCGATGGTTCGGACCGCCTCGAAGCGCTGGACTAGCGCGTCGCGCGACGCCAGCACGCGCTCGGCAAGCGGCCGCGCCGCATCGCCGAGCGTCGGGAGCTTCTCGGCCAGAAGATCCAGCGACGCCGCGGCGTGGGCGTGCATGTCCGCGGCCAGGCCGTCCAGCGCCGAATCGTCGAGCGGCTCCCGCGCGAACGCCGGATCCGACGTCGCCGACCCGAGCGTCAGATGGAGCTCCGCCGTCCGGCGGCCGAGCGTCGTCGTGGTCCCGAGATACCAGTTCTCGAGCGCGGCGAAGAACGGCGTCGGCTGCGATGTCCGGCCTGCCGGCGTTTCCGGTGCCTCGCGCCCTTCCTGTCCCTCGCGCCAGCCCGACCGCTTCATGCGCGCGGAGACGCGCTCGTAGTAACGGCGCAGCTCGTCGATCGAGAACTCCCATCCCGATCCCTGATGCTTCACGAGCCCCTGGACCACCGACAGGGTTCCCGGCTCGACGCCGGGCCGCAGGTACTCGAGCGCGCCGGTGAGCGGCGGAATGCGTGCGTAGCCGCGCGCGGTGAGGAAGCGGCCGATCTCGAACTCCGGGTTCGGCGCCGGTTCGATTCGCCGGAACAGCTTGAGCACAGCGCGGTCGTCCGCGAACGCCACGCTGTTGCTTTGATCCGCGATCGCCCGCGTCCACTTGCGCGGCGGGAGCGCCTCCGAGGACTGAACCGCCGGTGGCTCGCGCGTCGTGCCGTGCGACCGGTCGCGCTCGACGACTGTTCCCTGAATGGCGCCCCGCCGCGAGGGGAGCTCCGCGCCGCGCTCGACCATCGCCAGCAGTCGATCGCAGCAGTTGTCGTCGAGCAGACCGTCGATGATCGCGCCTTTGCGCGCGCCGGTGATCCGTGCGAGGACGCCGGCAGGCGACGCCCGCAGCGCCTGCGCCGCCGTCTCGCCGTCGACGAGCGCGAGCGGCACGAAATAGCTGTCGGTCCAGCCGTCGGTGTAGTCGGCCGACACGATGGCCAGGAATGCCGGGGTGTGTCCCTTGCGCACCAACGTCCAGTCGCTGAACCGCACGGCGCGGATGGTCCGCGACTTCGACGCGAACCATCGTTGCCGCTGCAGAAACGGCGCGAGGGCCTGTCGCTCCAGGATGCCGCGCGTCGCCGCATCCAGCATGTTCTGCCAGTCCACGCCCATCAGGAGCGCAGGCACTGCCTCGGCGATCGCCACGTTCGGATCCGGCAGCGCCGCCGCCTTCGCCCGTACCTGCATCGACTCGTGGCGGATCGCGAACCAGTACACGGCGTACGGGCCGAGCGTCAAAAAGTACGGCGCTTCGGCGATTCGCGGGAACTCCGTCAGCCCCACCATCTCGGTCGGGATCATGCCGGCGAACGCCTTGAGATCGAGCTCGGCGGGTTGCACGGTGCGAGCCAGGTTGGCGACGATCAGCATGGTCTCGCGATCGTCGCGGCGCAGATAGGCGAGAACCTTGCGGTTCGAGCAGCCGACGAACTCGAGTGAGCCGCGGCCGGCCACGCGATGCTGCTTGCGCATCGCGATCACCCGTTTCGTCCAGTTCAGCTGCGAGAAGGGGTAGCGCTCCTGCGCCTCGACGTTGATCGACTGATACCCGTACACGGGATCCTGGATCGGCGGCGCAAACAGCCGCGCCGGATCGGCGCGCGAGAATCCGGCGTTGCGGTCGCTGCTCCACTGCATCGGCGTGCGCACGCCATTGCGATCGCCGAGATAGATGTTGTCGCCCATGCCGATTTCGTCGCCGTAGTAGAGGATCGGCGTCCCCGGCATCGAGAACAGCAGCGCCTGCAGCAGCTCCATCTGTCGGCGGCTGTTCTCGACCAGGGGAGCGAGCCGGCGACGGATGCCGACGTTGAGCCGCATCTGCGGATCGGCGGCATACACCGAGTACATGTAGTCGCGTTCTTCGTCGGTGACCATCTCGAGCGTCAGCTCGTCGTGGTTGCGCAGGAACAGCGCCCACTGACAGGTGTCGGGGATGTCCGGCGTCTGATTCAGGATCTCGGTGATCGCGTGGCGATCTTCCTGGCGCAGCGCCATGAACATGCGCGGCATCAGCGGGAAGTGAAACGCCATGTGGCACTCGTCGCCGTCGCCGAAGTAGGCGCGGACGTCGGACGGCCACTGGTTGGCTTCGGCGAGCAGCATCCGGTTCCTGTACGACGCGTCGAGCTCGCGCCGGATGCGCCGGAGGACCTCGTGCGTCTCGGGCAGGTTCTCGTTGTTCGTCTGCTCGCGCACACAGAGGTACGGCACCGCATCGAGCCGCAGCGCGTCGACGCCGAGATCGAGCCAGAACTTCATCACGTCGATCACCGCGTCGACCACCGCCGGATTGTTGTGATTGAGATCCGGCTGATGCGAGAAGAACCGGTGCCAGTAGTACTGCTGCGCCGCCGGGTCCCAGCCCCAGTTCGACTTCTCGGCGTCGGTGAAGATGATGCGCGTCTCGGGAAACTTCTGATCGGTGTCGCTCCAGACGTAGAACTCGCGCTCGGGCGACCCCGGCGGCGCATGGCGCGCCCGCTGGAACCACGGATGCTGATCCGAGGTGTGATTGACGACCAGCTCGATCAGTACCTTGAGGTGTCGTTCGTGGGCTGCGGTGACGAACACCTTGAAGTCGTCGAGCGTTCCGTAACTCGGGTGTACGTTGCGGTAATCGGCGATGTCGTAGCCATCGTCGCGAAGCGGCGACGGGTAGAAGGGCAGAATCCACAGGCAGGTGATGCCGAGGTTCTGGAGGTAGTCGAGCTTCTGGGTGAGCCCCTGGAAGTCGCCGATGCCGTCGTTGTTGCTGTCGAAGAACGATTTGACGTGCGCCTGGTAGATGATCGCGTCCTTGAACCAGAGCGGATCGTCCTCGGCGGCCGACCCGGCGGGCGTGACGGCGTCGACGGGAATCGTCAGAGTCGGAGTGTCGGGAGCCACAGAATGTGTCCTTGCCGGATGTCGGGGTCGAAGCGCACGTAATTCCAGGCGCCGCGCCACTCGTACGTCACGTCGTCGATCAGATCGCGCACGGTGTAGGTCACGTCGGGAGGCAGGGCCGACGCGACTGCACCTGCGCCGGGCACGCGCAGCGAGTCGAGCGGAACGTCCACGTGGCCATGCTGCATGTGCAGCGGATCGAGATTGACGACGACCAGGATGGTGTCCGATCCGTCAGCCGTCGCCTTGCTGTAAGCGATGATCTCGGGGTTGTCGGTCGCATGAAACCGAAGCGAGCGATCGCTCTGCAGCGCCGGGTGGTCGCGACGGATTCGGTTCACGCGTGCGATCAGCTCCTTCAGATGCCCGGGACGATTCCAGTCCCACTTGCGGTACTGGTACTTCTCCGAGTCAGCATACTCCTCGGTGCCCGGCACCGCCTGCCCTTCCGCAAGCTCGAAGCCGCTGTAGATACCGTAGCTCGCGCCGAGCGTCGCGGCCAGCAGCAGGCGCGCCTGGAAGGCGGGGCGCCCGCCATGCTGGAGATAGGCGTGCAGGATGTCGGGCGTGTTCACGAACAGGTTCGGGCGGAGATAGTCGCGCACCTCGCTCGACGTCAGCTCGGTGAAGTACTCGGTCAACTCCGCCTTGGTGTTGCGCCACGTGAAGTAGGTATACGACTGCGTGAACCCCGCCTTCGCCAGATAGCGCATCGGCGCCGGGCGGGTGAATGCCTCCGAGAGAAACACCACCTCGGGGTGACCTGCGTGGACCTCGCCGATCATCCATTCCCAGAAGCCGAACGTCTTGGTGTGCGGGTTGTCGACGCGGAAAATCTTCACGCCGCGTCCGATCCAGAAGCGGGTCACGTCGAGCAGCGCGTGCCACAGCGCCGGCCAGTTCTCGCACTCGAAGTCGAACGGGTAGATGTCCTGGTACTTCTTCGGCGGGTTCTCGGCGTACTTGATCGTGCCGTCCGGCCGATGCCGGAACCACTCCGGATGCTCGCGCACCCACGGATGATCGGGCGAGCACTGCCACGCGAGATCGAGCGCGATCTCGAGGCCCAGGCGCTCGGTTTCGAGGCGGAACGCGTCGAAATCGTCGAGAGTTCCCAGAGCAGGATCGATCGCGGTATGGCCGCCGGCCGGCGACCCGATCGCCCACGGGCTCCCCGGATCTTCAGGTGCGGCGTGCAGCGCATTGTTGCGGCCCTTCCGGAAGCTCGTGCCGATCGGATGAATCGGCGGGAGATACAGCACGTCGAAGCCCATGTCGGCGATGCGCGGGATCTCGGCGGCTGCTTCGCGGAAGGTACCGCTGCGCGTTGGATCGGGACCCGCCGACCGGGGAAACATCTCATACCACGCGCCGAACCGCGCGCGCGTGCGGTCGACCCACACGCGCAGCGTCGGCGACTCGGTCGCGCGCGACCGGTCGGCGTACTTTGCCAGCACCGCTGAGAGATCGCCGCCGAGCGCCGCGGCGACCCGGCCGGCCTGGGGCGTCGCTTCCGTCAGCGCGTCGGCGCGATCGAGCAGCCAGCCGCTGTCGCCATCGGCCGAGCGGTTTGCCGCGTCACGGAGCAGCAGCGATCCCTCGAGCAGCTCGACCGAAACGTCCTGTCCTGCGCCCCACTTGATCTGGATGTCGCGTCGCCAGGTGAGGAACCGGTCGGGCCAGGCGACGATCTGATACTCGTGCCACCCGTGTTCCGCCACGTCGAAGCGCGCCGTCCAGCGATCGGTGCCCGGCGCGATCATCGACATCGGCGTCTCACGCCACTCCTGCTGCGATTCTGAAGGGATTGGGGATTGGGGATTGGGGATTGGTCTCTCGAACGTCTTGTCGAATCCCTCCAATACCCAAGCCCCAATCCCCAATCCCCGCTGGTGCTGAGGCCGGTCCCGCAGGACGGCCATCAGCACGTCATGACCGTCGGCGAAGATCGTCGCGGCCACGTCGACTGTCTCGCCGATGGTCCGTTTGATCGGAAAGCGGCCGCCGTCGATCTGCGGCTGAATGCGCTCGACGACGACGCGGCGGCCCAGCGTGTTCGAGATTCCGGTTGGCTGACTGCGATCGTCGGGTTTCGGACGTGCGGCGAGCCGCGTGTCGTTCGCCATCAGCTCTCCACCGA
Organism: Vicinamibacterales bacterium; assembly: GCA_035259385.1. Taxonomy (GTDB): domain Bacteria; phylum Acidobacteriota; class Vicinamibacteria; order Vicinamibacterales; family CAVVIG01; genus QHWK01. Next base: position 13,867 of record DATFWL010000150.1, read on the forward strand.
CGCCGCTTCGACAGCTCGCTCGAGGTCGGACACACGGCGCCGCTGCCGGAGCGGCGTGACCACTTTGAACAGGACGACCGAGCGACCCTGGAGCGCGTATCGCGCGCCCCCCTTGTACATGCGCTCGACGTCATGCGGATCGCAGGTGTCGAAGACGCGCTGCCACTGCTGCGGCCCCTCGATTGGCGGCAGCGTGAACGGCACCTTGTCGCCGTGTCCGTTGAGCAGCACCAGCAGCGTGTCGCCGGTGATCGGCTCGCCGCGCTCGTTCACCTCTTCGATCGCGCTGCCCGACAGCAGCATCCCCAGCGTGCGGGTGCCGGCGGCGTTCCACGCCGCGTCGTCCATCTCGCGGCCGTCCGGCGACAGCCACGCGACGTCCTTGACGCCGCCGCCGCGGATGCTCCGTCCTTGGAAATACTTCCGGCGGCGGAGCGTGGGCTGCGCGCGGCGGAAGTGCACGAGCCTGCAGACGAAGTCGAAGAGCCGGTGCTTGGCGGGGTCGAGACTCCAGTCGAGCCAGGAAATCTCGTTGTCCTGACAGTACGCGTTGTTGTTGCCGCGCTGCGTGCGTCCGAGCTCGTCGCCGTGGCTGATCATCGGGACGCCCTGCGACAGCAGCAGCGTCGCGAGCAAATTGCGCTTCTGCCGCTCGCGCAGCTGGCGAACGTCCGGATCGTCGGTGGCGCCCTCGACGCCGCAGTTCCAGCTCAGGTTGTGGTTCTCGCCGTCGCGGTTCTCTTCGCCGTTCGCCTCGTTGTGCTTGTCGTTGTAGCTGACGAGATCCTCGAGCGTGAAGCCGTCGTGCGCGGTGATGAAGTTGATGCTCGCGTACGGCTGCCGGCCGCTGTGCGCGTAGAGATCGTTGCTGCCGGACAGGCGCGTCGCCAGCTCAGACACCGTGCTGGTGTCGCCGCGCCAGAACTGCCGGACCAAGTCGCGATACTTGCCGTTCCACTCGGTCCACAGCACCGGGAAGTTGCCCACCTGATAGCCGCCCTGTCCGAGGTCCCATGGCTCGGCGATCAGCTTCACCTGCGACAGCACCGGGTCCTGGTGGATGATGTCGAAGAAGGCGCCGAGGCGATCGACGTCGAACAGCTCGCGCGCGAGCGCACTCGCGAGGTCGAAGCGGAACCCGTCGACGTGCATCTCGAGCACCCAGTAGCGCAGGCTGTCCATGATCAGCTGCAGCACCTGCGGGCTCTGCATGTTCAGCGTGTTGCCGCAGCCGGTGAAATCGGTGTAGTAGCGCGGATTGTCGGCCACCAGACGATAGTACGACGCGTTGTCGATGCCTTTCAGCGACAGCGTCGGACCCAGGTGGTTGCCCTCGGCCGTGTGGTTGTAGACGACGTCGAGGATCACTTCGAGCCCGGCGGAGTGCAGCGCGCGCACCATGCGCTTGAACTCGCGCACCGCGCCGGCGGGCGTCCGCGACGCCGCGAGCCGGCGTTCCGGCGCGAAGTAGCCGATGCTGTTATAGCCCCAGTAATTCGTCAGCCCTTTTTCTTCGAGGTGGCGGTCGCGCGCGTGGAGGTGCACCGGCATCAATTCGACGGCCGTCACGCCCAGCCTGCGGAGGTGCTCCAGCGCCGGCTCCGTGGTGAGCGCCTCATACGTGCCGCGGAGATGCGCGGGAATCGACGGGTGCTGCCGCGAGAAGCCGCGCACGTGCATCTCGTAGATCACCGTGTTGTGCCACGGCGTCCGCGGCGATCGATCGTCGCCCCACGTGAACGCCGGATCGACGACGGCGGCCAGCGGCGCGTATTCGGCGTTGTCGCGATCGTCGAAAGACCGGTCCTCGTCCTCGTGCCCGACGCGGTAGCCGAACATCTCGTCGGCCCAGTGAACCGTACGCGCGACCGACTTCGCGTACGGATCCATGACAACCTTGTTGGGGTTGAAACGGTGTCCAGCGGTCGGGTCGTACGGCCCATGGACGCGGTAACCGTAGATCTGGTTCGGCCTCGCGTCGGGGAGAAACCCGTGCCAAACCATGTCGGTGTGCTCTGGAAGCACGATGCGTTCGCGTTCTATTGTCGCATCGGGTCCGTCGAAAAGGCAGAGCTCCACTTTTGTGGCGTGCGCTGAAAACAGCGCGAAATTGACGCCAACGCCGGTCCAGGTTCCTCCCAGAGGATACGGGTCGCCGGGCCACACACGCACACTTGGGGCGGACTTCACATTCTGTGCCACGCGCGGCCTATAATCGCGCCCATGTTAATCCTTCTTGCGTGCATCCTGGCGATTGCTGCTGAGCAAGCCAGCTCAGGCACCGTGATCACTGCGGACGAGATTGCCGCGACGCTGAAGCAGTCGACGGCGAACAACGTCGTCGATCAGCCGGTCAAAGCGACCGAGGTCCCGGGCGGCCACAAGGCGTCGCTGGCGCTGCTGCGCCGCACGAAGGCGGAGACTACCGCGCTGATTCACGATCGTGTGACCGAGATCTATCAGATCACGACGGGGTCGGGGACGATCGTCACTGGCGGGTC
>DATFWL010000151.1:0-3427 GCA_035259385.1 Vicinamibacterales bacterium
TGGTCTCGGGATTCAGCGCGCCGATCTTCAGGTCGAACTTGAGCGTCTCTTCCCGCGGCGGCTCCTTCGGAGCGGTCGGTGGCAGCGCATGCGTCACCTTCAATTCGCCGTTCTTCACGAGCCGGCCGAGCGGACTCGGAACGATGATGCCGTCGCCATCCGTGGTCTGCGCGTCGGGCGCGTCCGGCGACTCGACGCGCAGCTCGTAGGGCGCGTTGCCGATCGCCTTGTTGTCGAGGTCGCGAAGCCGGAGTCGAAGGAACAGCGGCACGGTGTTGACTGCGAACGTGTGGGTGGTCGTCGTCGCGCCCGGCTCGACCTTGTCGGTGCGGTCGGGGATGAAGACCTGGTCGCCAGGGAACAGGACGTGAGGATCGCGCCGTGCCTTGAGCTCGGCGTTCTGCGGGTGATCGAGGATGGTCTGGAAGTTGGCGAAGCCGTGCTGGGCCGCGATTCCCGACAGGTGTTCGTCCTGCTTGACGACGTGAATCGTGGACATGGGCGATACCACCTCGTCTCTAATTCGCTCCGCGCGACACCGCGATCAGCGTCCGCTGCCAATGAAGGGCGGCATGGTCATCGCGGAGCCCGTCTCACCCGTTTCGTACCAGAATTCGATTGGTCCCGCCCCGAAGAATGATTTTCCCGGTACCGGAGGACCGAAGTTGCCCTTGACGATCGTCGGATGCGCCTGCACCGCATCGAGCTGACCCTTGCCGCCGACAAGAAAGCGCTCGCGCAACACGAAGTTCGCAGACTGATCGCTCGCCGCCGCGGGCGTGAACCACGCATCGACGAGCGCCACCGAATTGTCGACCAGCAGCGTCTGCCGGAGGTTGTCGACGCCTCGCATGCCGCCCACGAGAAGGTCCACGCCCAGGAAATTTTTCTGCACGGGGCTTCCGGGATTCGACAGCCACCGGACCAACGCCATCTTCAAGCGATCCGTCACCCCGATCCCCACCTGCTCGCGGACGTCGAGGGCATCCTGCGGCTCGCTCAGTCGTCGGATCTTGAAGGTGCGCACGTAGCCGATCTCGTTCTGGAGGGCGGAACTGACGAGCTGCACCATCTCGGGAAACGTGCGCGCGTCGGCGCCCGCCAGGCGCGCCGCGACGTTGTAGGAAAAGTGAACGTCGCCGGAGAGAAACACGATCGACTTGAGCGCCTGGCGGCTCTTTGAGATTGACGCAACGAGGTTCCGCATCCGCGGCCAGCTCGCGTCCGCAAACCAATGCTCGATGTCGGTGCCACGCCGTTCCGCGTGGTCGACGATCGCTCGCCCGATATTGTCCTGAAGTCCCGGCTCGTCGAGCATCTCCAGCGCCTGGCCATACGCCACGGCGGGAGGCATCAAGACGGGCACGGCCGCCACGACGAAGGCCGCCACCTTTCCGGCCTTGTCCGTCGCCGCCAGCTGATCCCGCAGCCACCGAAACTGCCCCTCGGTGAGCATCTGCGACGTCTTGGGCGACTTGCCCACCACGCGCTCCGCGCGGCCGTTGAGCACGACGAAGAGTGGCGAGATCGGCAGCGTGTAGTTCCAGATCATCTCGCGGGTCTCGCTCGCTTCGCCGGGCGCCTCCACCGTAGGACGGATCGCGGCACGCAGGTCGAACAACGCATCGGTACCCAGCCCACGATGCGTGTTCAGGATGCGCGCGAGTGGATGCTTGTCCCATGCGGACGGATCGAGATTGCCCCATCCCTGGTACATCCAGTAGGCCGCGAGACCGTCGGTGATCGTGTCGGGCCACGCGTCGAGCTCGCTCGATTCGTTGACGAGCGACACCCAGTCCGCATCGAAGTTCCAGTCGTCGGTGATCTCGTGGTCGTCGAAGATCATGAACGAGGGCAGCGCCGCCATCAGCTGCCGAACGGCGGGCGGCTCCACCCAGGCGCGCTCGTGGAGAAACGCAAACTCGGCGAAATCCGCCGCATGCGCGCGCTCGTAGCCGGTGCCTGCCTGTGTATCGGGGTCCTTCAGGAGCAGATCGTCGACCTCGACCGGGATGCGCCACAGGACGTTGTCGATGGTGAAGCGTGGCGACACCGAGTACGTCGGCTCACCCGCATACGTTTTGCTGTACGTTTTCACACGAGTCCCAAAGCGTCCTCCGTACGCCCCTTTGAGCAGATGATCGCCAGACGACGGCCCCGGCCTCATCCACGCGCTGCGCTGCACCAGGATCGCATCGCCCTGAGCAACGCTGAGGTCATCGGCGTAGATCTGGTCACCGGTGTGGAGCATGAACCGAGGCCAGCTCGCGCGGTCGGCGGCTTTCAGGGTCTTCGCCAGCCCGTCGAGGGAGTCGACGCCCAGGCCGTGCGGCTTTCGGCACGAGCCATGCGCGAACCGTAGGTGGTCGTCATACGAGCGGCGCAACGTGCGAAAGGAGATCCACTCGCCGCCGTCGAAGGAACACGGAGCGAGCTGCGTCTTGATGTTCGCCAGCACGGGCGGCGGCAGCTGGTACGGAAAGATCTCGTCGCTGAACTCGCCGACCTGCGGCACCGATGCCACCGCCGGGAAGGGGCCGAGCTCGAGCGTGTACTGATACGACGTGTCGGCGTCGAGACCAAAGACCGGCAGCGCTGCGAAATAGCGACCGCCGACGCGGACGGTGGCGGCGTGGTGCAGCACCTCCGCCGGTCCGGAGCCGCCGCCACCGGCCCGCCGCACTTTCACGCGAACGAACCCGGGCGTTTCGAGCTCTGCCCAGATGACCGCGCGATCGTCGGCCGTGTGCCGCACCAACGGCCCCGTGCGAATCTGCACCGGGATGGCGCGAAACGTCGCGCGCAATGTGCGATCCGCCAGGTACATGCCGCGGATCTTGATGTCGCGGCGGGTGATGTAGTCGTGCTGCCACAGCGTCGACGGTCCCGCATTCTTCTGCTTGCGAGCCGGCGTGAGGTCTTGTTGCAGATAGAGGGTCCAGAAGTCCATCTGCGTCTCCGCCACGCTCCAGTCGAGAACAGTCCCGCCGTACTGGAGCAGCGGCGAGTCGGCCTGCAACACGGCGCCGTGCTCGATCGCGCACACCCGTCCGCGAATCTCCAGCCTGAACGGCTTCGTCTCGTCGGCCCCGATGAAATACGCGAGACCGCCGCCGTCCAGAACGCCTTCGTCGCGCCGCTCGCCGCCTTGATAGATCGCAAACGGCTCGCCTTGCAGCGGCTCGCCGTTTTCGTCGACGACCTGGATTGCGAACCGCGTGGCGCCTTCCGGCTCGCACGGAATATAGGTGCGCTTGTAGACGGAGAGCTTGTAGATCTCGCAGGCGGCCGGCACGGGCGCGCCCTCTGGGTGGCAGTCCAGGCGCGGCAGGTTGTCGGGATCGAAAAACAACAGCTCGACGCGCCGGTTGATCCGGCTCCGGTAGTTGTGTTTCTCCGGCGCCTCGATCGGGTGATTCTCGCCGCA
>DATFWL010000152.1:0-3327 GCA_035259385.1 Vicinamibacterales bacterium
GTTGCGGCGGCTTCCGGCTGTGCCGGGATCCGCTCATCAAGCCAGTTTTGAATATCGGCCATGACGTCCTCTTTCCCCACGTCGTTGAGCAGATCGTGATAATGCCCCTCGTACAGCTTTAGCGTCTTGTCCGTCGAACCGGCAGTGTCGTAGAAATACTGGCTGCCCTGGTAACGCGTCGCCTTGTCGTCGGTCCCGTGAATGATCAGGATCGGAACGCGGTACTTCGGCATGTTTGCCCTGAGCTGTTCCGCAGCTTTGATCAGCTCGGCGGAGGTTTCGGCGGGCTGGGATTCGTTTGCGATCAACGGATCGGCATTCATCGCGGCGACCACCGCCGGATCACGCGAAAAGATCTCGTTCTTTAGCGTATATACATGGAGATGCGGTGCCAGATGGCTTAGACCCTTGATCAGCAGTGCCGCAGCATCCGGCACACCGACGTCCAGGGCGAAGCTCTCACATATCAGTCCCGCAATGGTGTCCTGATGTTCGAAAACATACGTGCTGGCGATAACGCCGCCCGCGCTGTGGCCGAGCACGTAGACTGACAGGCCGGGATTTGCTGATCTCGCGATCGCAACCAGTTGGTCGACATCGCCGGTATAATCCGAGAAGCTCTTGATGAAGAAACGCTCGCCGTCGGAGCGGCCGCGACCTCTCAAATCGAGCGCATAAGCCGCCAGCCCATGCGCCGCGAACCGTTCGGCCGCCCAGATCATATACCCGCTGTGCGCGTTGAATCCGTGAACCAGCACGATCACCGCCCGAGGCGTACCCTTCGGCGTCCACGATCGCGTGAAAATATTCAGGCCGTCTGCGGTCTTAAAAGATGATTCGTTCATGTTGCCTCCTTTGTGTTCGAACGATTCCAAGCTGGCGGTTGCAGGCGGTTGGGAAACGGCGAGGCCCTGAGGGCTTGTTGCCCTCGAGACGCAGCCGGTAGCCACCCAGGTGCGCGGGCTGCCGTGAAAACGGCCGTCGCGTCACTGCAACCGATGCTTCAGTTCCGCCGCGGCGTGCCGGAAGAGCGCCCTGGTCGCGGGTTCGTTTGCGAGCCCGTTCAGCAGGCCGAAATCGTGGATCGCGCCGTCGTAGCGAACGGTCGCCACCTCCACGCCGGCCTCGTCAAGCTTCCGACCGTAGGCCTCGCCTTCGTCGCGCAGGATGTCGTTCTCGGCAACCTGGATCAGCGCAGGTGGCAGTCCCTTCAGCTGTTCGAGGCTCGCTCGCAGCGGTGAGGCATGGATGTTCGTGCGCTTGGCGGGATCGGCGATGTACATGTCGTACATCCATTTCATCAGTGGCGCCGACAGGAAGCGGTCGCGACCGAACTGGTGATAGGAGTCGGTCTCGAAGTTCGCGTCGACGATCGGCCACATCAGGATCTGCACCTTGATCGTGGGGCCGCCGTTCTCTTTGGCCATGAGTGCGGTCACCGCCGTCATGTTCCCGCCGACGCTGTTGCCAACGACGGCGAGATTACGGCCGTCGACGTTGATCTCGTCCCCGTGGCTGGCAACCCACTTGGTCGCGGCGTAGATCTCGTTGATCTGCTGTGGGAAAGTCGCATCGGGTGTGCGCGTGTAATTGACGAAGACGGCGCAATAGGCTGACTCCACGACGAGGTCACGGACGACGCGCCGATGAGTCGGGTAGTCTCCGAGCACCCAGCCGCCGCCGTGGATGAACATGAACACGGGCAGCTTCCTGGTCACGCCTCCCGGCCGGACGATGTTCAGGAGGATCTGGAATCCGTCCGCGGTGATGGTCCGTTCGCTCTCGTCGATCCCGGAAGTGTCGACCGGAATCGACGCTTGTGCCGTCTCCAGGACCTTCCGCGCCTCCAGTGCCGGCAGTTTCTCGAGCTCGGGCGGCGCCGGTGAGTTGAGCGCCCTCAGGAACGCCCGTGTCCCCCGCGACAGTCGCTCGTCGGTCTTGAAGTCGACGACCTCATCCACCTGGACATTCGGCGAACCACCCATGCCATCCTCCTTCCTGAAACCGACGATGTCGTCGCGGCGGTTGGCGGCCGCGACCTACCCGTTCCCTGTCGATCCACGCCAGGGTGTAGGGTGAGCCACGCTGCTATGTCACTCCCTCCGACTCGCAGTCCGCCAGAAGCGGACTGCGGTGGCATCCACGAGTCGCGCTCTGCCTCTGCCGGCGCAATTCCAGCAGATCTTCCTCAGCCTCCCAGCGACGGCTGGTCCCTGACGAAGCGCTTCAAAGGCGCAGCAATCTCTTTCCAGGAGTCGAGTCGGTCTTCGCTGGAAGGCCGCAGCGCGTGGATGTGGAGAATCGCATGCGCCGCTGTCCACCGGGAACTCGCGTGGCGGCGCGAGCTTACCACAATTGCCGTCTGGTAACGTGGACGGCAATCTCCTGTTGTGAGGATTTTACCAATCAGCCCGGGCCGACGGGACCACGGTCGAGCTGTGCAACCGATGAGTTGGCGAGGCCTAACGTTGAAATCGCGCGAGGCGATCTGGGTCAGCCGCAAACGACTCGGAAAGGATCTTGATCGCGACTTCGCGCTTCCACCTCGTGTCGCGCTCGCGATACACCTCGCCCAGGCCGCCTGCGCCGCTGGCGAAAACGATCTTTTGCGGCCCGAGCCGAGTGCCAGTACTGAGACATTTGCGTGGGAAAGAGTCGGCGCGCAGACGTTGGGAGTCAACATCGATAAGAACGTCGTGTCCCGCCTGCTGGCGCAACACTATCGCTTAGCCCGGGCAGTCTGTTCCACGGAAGTGGAATTGCCCATCTTTTGACGCGGTTCGACCATCAGCCTCATGCCGTGGCCGTGCCCGATCTGCCACACGGCGCTGCGACAGAGCGAGGCCGAACCCCGTCCGCTCCCGAAGACGAGGTATCGGTGTCCGGTCTGCGGCTCTGCACTCGAGTTGGACGAGTTCACCGATTCGCGCGTGTTGACGCGACTGCTCGACGACGACCATTCACCTTGGCAGATTCACTGAAGACGCCAGGACTGCGCTCCTGGGCCGTTCGTTGACATCGGTCAAGGGAGAGTGTGTGATGCCGACGATGTGTCCGATCGACACCTTATAGCCCCGGACGGCGCAACGGTTTGAACGGGCTGCGGCGCGACGAGAATCAGGACGCTCGCGTGGTGGGCAAAGGTGTTTGTGTTGTGCGTGCTGTTATGTTGAGAGACGGCTGGAGAGACGTCTGGTCGGAGGCGGCGGCTTGCCGCACCGACCTTACAAAAACGCGTCGAGTCGTTGGGCGGCTTCGCGCAGATCGCCCGGCCTGGCGATGTTGTACCGTTCGAACACAGTCCGCGTCTTGTGCCCTGAGAGCTGC
>DATFWL010000153.1:0-9407 GCA_035259385.1 Vicinamibacterales bacterium
TACCGGCTGATACGAAGGGGTTGTCGGTCAGCGGTTTGGGGCTTGCGCCCGTCGTTCATCGGCACGCGCGCCCCGGAGGAAGTTCTCGATCGCGTAGTTGCCCTCGTGACATTCGACGCTGAACAGCGGGAGATCGACCGCTCTGAACGGCCATTCGGCCGTCCACGGATTCGCCCAGGTGTCCGGATCTTCGACGGTCACGCGATACCGGAGCGTCTTCGCATCGACGCGCGCGATGCGCTCGACGACGTGGAGGCGTTCGCCGGAGTCGAGGTTGTGCGTGTCGCGACGGAAGTTCGTCGTGTCCACGACGAGGGTCTGGCCTTCGTAGTGTCCGACCGAGTCGCCGAGCCAGCTGCGGATTCCCGGCGGATGGTGGATGCCGTTCAGCCGGATGATGCGCGCATCGTGCACCCACTCGGTGAAGATCATCACGTGCGTTTCGGTTTGCACGATTCGATAGAACGAAGGAATAGCTTGGGACGGCACCATTGGCGGCGACGCCAGGGAACCGCCGCTGGCGCCGAAATTTCCGAGGAGACACCGTTCGGCGAGGCCGAACGTCTCTGGATCGTCGAACGAACGTTTGGGCCTGTCGGCGATTCGCGCCTTCGCGACCGGCAGCATCGACGGCAGCATTCCGTTCGGCGGATCGACGATGAGCGAGGTGCGCAGGCCATCGAGCGGCATCTGCTCGATTTCGACGAACGTGTCATCGATATCGATCTGCATCTGCCGATCGACCGACGTCGGAAGCCGGCTGCGGATGCGATCCGCGGACGCTCGCACGTACTCGGCGGCCTCTTCGGGTGTGAAAGCGGGCCGGTCGCTGTACTGCTGCGGCCGCTGAAGCGGCGTCAGCGTGGAGCCGTTCCAGGTGCCCTGCAGGTCGGGACGAGAAGCCGAAGGCTGAGCGAGGACCGCGTGGCCTCCCGCGAGGAGCGCGAGAATCGAGAGCGCTCCAAGTACATGTGCGTGCATGAGCGATGACCCTCTGACAAAGGCCGGCCGGCGTTATGCTCCGGGCCTCTATCAGGATGATCGGAAAACAGAGGGTCAGCCCGCCATCGCCACCGGTGCCGCCGCGACGGAGACGCCTTCGGCCGGACTGCCCGGCGAACGATCGAAGAAAATGTGGTTGATGGAGCGTTTCGCTCGCGCCATTGCTCTGGTGTGTCACACTTTCTCGAGGAGGTGGTCGTGCAGAGACTGTTCCTGGCAACGCTCGCCGTAGGGTTGCTCACAAGCCAAGGCGCGGCAACGCAAACGACGCCCCGGTCAATTCAAGGCGTTTGGCGGATTGTGGAAGCGACGATCACCGGCCCTGGCGCCCGCACGATTCCGTTCCGCGAACGACCCAATCTGACCATCATCACCGCAAAGCACTACAGCCGAGTCGAGGTCCAGGCCGATGGACCGCGACCGATTCTGGCGGATGCGGCAAAGGCGAGCGCCGACGAGTTACGGGCGGTGTGGGGGCCAGTTGTCAGCGAAGCGGGGACCTATGACGTGATACCCGACGGTCTCATCACGATGCGACCGATCGCCTCGAAGAACCCCGCGGTGATGGGCCCGGGCGTGTTCATCACCTACTCCTACCGACTGGACGGCGACACGCTGTCTTTGACTCAGCAGCGCAACCAGAACGGCCCGTTCACCAACCCGTTTTCACTCAAGTTGACACGCGTCGAATGACCGTCTGGCTGACACCATTTTCGTTGTCGGCGAACGACACTCATGGGGCTTGAAATCGCGCGACCCGGTCGCCGCGTACCGATCCAACCCAGATTTCCTTTCCGAGCTGAATGGCGACCGTTGAGAAGTTGAACGTGTCGTTATACGGATAGCGGATCAGATCCTGGACCTTCAGAGTGTTTGGATCGATCTTGACCACGCGCGAAGTTGCCATCGCGAAGCTGCCCGAATCAGGAATCTGCTGGCCGGCGCCAAGGAGCGAACCGTCGGGCGCCCAACGAAGATTGTCGAGACGGAAGCCCAGCGGAATCTCGTCGCGCTTCACGGGCGTCTGTCCGCGCGAGAACCGGATGAACGTCTGGCTGCCCCAGCCGGCCATGTAAAACCACTTGCCGTCCTTCGAGATTTCGATGCCGTTCGCGCCGGATGCTTCGCTGCCCGGCACGATCTTCCATCCGGTCCCGGTGTGCCACTCCCAGAGCTCGCCGTTCTTCTCGCCCGCCTGCATGTTTGCGCGTCCGCGCGCGGCGCCTCGCGGTTGAAAATTCGTGGTGGCGAAACCGCCGTCTGGCAGCGGGACGACAGAGTTGAGCCCGATCGGCTCGGGCGCGACGGCGCAGCCCACCCAGGTCAAAGCCGGCGGCTTCGCGCCTGCGCCGAACTCGAACACTTCGATCGACTCCCTGTTGCCATGATGGACGACGTACAACGTATGGACGGCGCTCCTGCCGGGGCGCAACGCCAGACCGTGCGCCCTGAATTTGTCTTTCTCTCCAGGATCAATCGGGCCCGGACATGAGTCGTAGGTCTTCCGATCGAGCCGTTGCTGGAGCGACGCGCTCGGGTACAGCGGAGTCGTGGTGCCGTCCTTGACGTCGATCAAGGTGATCGCGCCGGGCGCGGCATCGCCGGAAGCGATCACGAGTTGGGTGCCGGGCACGATGACGAGATCCTCGGGACCCACGAGACCACAGACGAACCGCACGTTCCCGAGGGCGTCGCATCCCGCGGGCTTCTGGAGCGCAGCTCCCTGCAGGAGCCCCACAGCCAGCGGCACACCGAGCAGCGCCAGAAGTTTCATCACATCCTCCCGCAACGTCATCTTGCCACGCGGTTCGTGTGGGCCCGAGCTTCCTCCACCAGGTCTCTCGACGCCGAAATCCGGCCCGATTGAGTTTCTGTAGGGACAGGTACTATGGTATGCGAATGCGTTCCGTCTTCCCGCCTGACCTGGTGTTCGCTGCGCGCCTGCTTCGCAAGAGCCCCGGGTTCACCCTGGTTGCCACCGTCTCGCTCGCGCTGGCCATCGGGGCGAATACGATGATCTTCTCGATTGCCAAACAACTGCTGTTCGAGCGGCTCGGTATTCCCAACGCCGCGGACCTGCGTCTGCTCATGGCGACGGACGCCAATTTTTCATATCCCGTCTACGAGCAGTTGCGCGCGCAGAATCAGGTGCTCGGCGATCTGCTGGCCTTCCACGCGACCGCGGTGAATGCGACCGTCGGCGACAACGCCGAGCGGGTGCTCGTGCACGAAGTCTCGGGCAACTACTACGCCGTGCTCGGCGCAAAAGCGCAACTCGGCCGCGTGATCGGTCCGGGCGACGACACCGCGGGCAGCGAGCCAGTGGCCGTGATCAGCGACGGGTTCTGGGAGCGCGAATTCGCCCGGTCGCCGACGGCGATCGGCCGGTCGATCAGGCTCAACGACGTTCCGGTCACGATCGTCGGCGTCACTCAGAAAGGCTTCACTGGAGCGGCGAGCACACTGCCGTCGCAGACGCCGTCAGTGATCCTCACGCTGGCGAAGGCGACGCTGGTGACGCCGTCCTCCGACAGCCGAGACTGGCTGGCGGACCCGAAATCGCGGAGCGTCAACATATTCGGGCGAACCAGACCAGGCGTGAGCGACAGCGCCGCGCAGGTGGCGCTCGACACGCAGTTCGCCGCTATCGTGCGCGCGACGCTGCCGGTCCGCGGCGGCGACAGGGTGCCGAGACTGATGCTGCGCGACGGCAGCCGCGGACTGTTCGCGCAGCAGCCGATCTTCGCTCCGCCGATCACGGTGCTGACAATCTTTCTCGGCCTCGTCCTGCTGCTCGCCTGCGCCAACATCGCCACGCTGATGCTCGCGCGCGGCGCGCGCCGGCAGCGGGAGATGAGCGTGCGTCTCGCGCTCGGCGCCGGGCGCGCACGGATCCTCCGGCAGATGCTGGTCGAGAGCCTGCTGCTCGCGGCAACTGGCGGCGTCTGCGGACTGGCGCTCGCCTATGTCGGACGGAGCGCCCTTACCCGGTTCACGCCGCACTTCGACTGGGAGGTCTTTGGTTTCACGACCCTGATTTCGATCGCCACGGGCGTGCTGTTCGGCCTCGCTCCAGCGCTTGCAGCCACGCGCGCGCAGATCGCCGAGGGCGTGAAAGGCCGGGCATTGATTGGCAAGTCCATCGTTGGATTTCAGATCGCGCTTGCGACGCTCCTCCTCGTCGGTTCGGGGCTTTTCATCCGCTCGATCGCAGGACTCACCGCCGTGAATCCCGGATTCCGGACGGACCGTCTGCTGCTCGCACAAATCGTCCTGCCGCAGAATCGTTATCCCGCCGGCGCGAACGTCGCCTTCCACCAGCGGATGGAGCAGACGATCGCGAGCATTCCCGGCGTCGTGTCCGTCACTGCTGCAGAGGTCCCGTATCTGTCCGGCGAACGCCTGGAAACGAACTTGCTGCCGGATGGCGAAGGCGTTGACGCGAGCGCGGATCAGACCGAACCCTATAACGCCGTCGGCACAAGTTTCTTCAACACGCTCGGCATCCCGATCGTCGTCGGACGGGGATTCAGCATCAGCGACACCTCAACTTCGCCGAAAGTCGCCGTCATCAACGAACGTCTCGCAGCAAAACGCTTTCCCAATCAGAACCCGATCGGGAAGCGGGTATCTGTTGGCGTCTACGCCGGCTACGGCGACGTCCTGACGAAGGGCCAGATCGAAATCGTCGGCGTCTGTGCCGATACTCTGTACCGCGATCTGCACGAAGAGCCGACGCCGCAGTTGTTCGTTCCCTACGTACAGCAGACGCAGGTGCGCCGGCTGACGTATCAGATCCGCACGCAGACAGCGCCGGAGGGGATCGTGCCGGCGTTGCGCCGTGTGGTGCACGCGGCCGATTCCGCGTTGCCGTTGGTCAGTGTTCGTACGCAGCAGGACCAGATCGCTGCGGATCTTGCAGACGAGTGGCTGCTCGTGTCGCTCACGTCCGCCTTCGGCCTGCTCGCGCTGGTGCTGGCGTCGGTTGGCATCTGCGGCTTGATGGCGTACTCGGTCGCGCAGCGGACGAAGGAGATCGGCATCCGGATGGCGCTGGGCGCACTGCCGCGGCAGATCCTGGCGATGGTGCTTCGCGAAGCCTCGACGCTGTCGGCGGCCGCGATCGCGCTCGGGATGGCCGCGTCGCTGGTCGTGACGCGGTTCGTGAAGTCGATGCTGTTCGGCGTCGCGGCATCCGATCCGGCAACGCTGTGGGGTGCAGCCGCGCTGTTGATGATCGTTGCCCTGGGCGCCAGCTGGGCGCCGGCGCAGCGTGCGGCGAGGGTGCACCCGATGGAGGCGCTCCGACACGACTGACCATCGTGGGCGCTGCAGCGCGCGTCGCGTCACTTCACGACGGTGAATCGAGTGACGCTAGACAGCGAACACCGGGATCACGAGCGCGCGAAACAGCACGTCCGCCTCCTGCGGACTCCGCGCGCCCGCGATATCCAGCCACCAGTTGAGCACGAGGATGAACGTCGAGGCCACGTGCTTCACCGCGAGGTCCGCAGGTATCGGGCCGGCTCGTCGCCGCGTGAAGCGTCGCACTACATCGTCGGCGATCAGTTCCTCGATCGTGCGTTGCAGCTGCGAGTGCATCGCGCTTCGGCCTTCGACCGGCGCCGCCTTCCCTTCGAGCCGGTGCCGGTGGATGTGCTCGAAAATCGGCAGGCTGAACCACGCGAACGGATCCGAAGCCGCCACGGCGGTCGATCGAATCGACTGCAGCGCCTCGCAGATGCCGCTCGCCAGCAGGTCGTCCTTGTCGCGGAAATGCGCGTAGAACGTCGAGCGGCCGACGTCGGCGCGATCGAGAATGTCCCTCACCGCAATCGAATCGTAGCTCTTGTCGTGGATCAGCGACATGAGCGCATCGTGCAAGCGTGCATCGGTCTTTCGAACACGTCGATCCGTCGCGCGACGCTTTCGTACGGCCATGATTCTCTCCACGCGTTCCCGCCACCCCCGATCCGGAACAATCTGTCGCCAGTTGTCCCGTACCGCACGCGGCTGCGGTCGCTGTCCACCGGTCCGAATCGTTCAAGCGTACTCTCGATGGGAATGACGACGATACCGCAGCCGCCGACCGGTACGACGACAGGACGCGTACCGCACGGTGCAGAACTGTACGACTTTCTGGCGTTTCTGTTCACGCGAGGCCGGGAGCGGTACTTACGCGAGCGGATGGTCAGGCTGGCCGCGTCGGCGCCATGAGAAGGCGTCTGTCGCTCGCGCCTGTCTGGGTGCCGGTCGTTGTCGTCGCGATGGTCACCGTGCATCTGACGTTTCCGATTGCACGACATGCGGGGCTTTCGGCAGGCATGCTGTCGGCGATCGCCTGTGTTGCGATCGCGGCACACGCCGGGGTGCCGAGCATCCTGCGGAGACCTCCGGCCGTATTTCTCGCTGCAATCGTGTTGGGAATCGCGCTGAACCGAGAGTGGCCGCTTCCCTTCGTGCCGCCGACGCTTTGGCCACTTGGCGCAGGGCTGGTTCTTGGCGCCGTATCGCTCTTCACGCTTTCATTCCGGGAATTCCGTGCGGCTGGCACGTCCGTGCGTGGCCAGAAGCCAACTACAACAATCGTGCGTTCCGGCCCGTACCGTTACAGCCGCAATCCGATCTATCTCTCGTTCATCCTGCTCCTGATTGGATTGTCCATCTGGTTGAACGATCCCTGGCTGCTGGTCACGCTTGTTCCGCCGGTCGTCTTCATCTCGGCGGTGGTGATTCCACGAGAGGAGCGATTCCTGGAGCGGAATTTTCCAGAGTATTCGAGTTACAAGGCCGCTGTCCGCCGTTGGATGTAGGCAAGTGGGTAAGAAGCTTTCCGCCGCCGCCCGAGGTTGCGAGGACCTGGCGCGTTCCGAGTGTTCTCTCGAGAGAACATGCCGTCGGTCTCGATGTCGTCCGTGACCAGAAACGGCTCCGGCTTGTGTTCACCTGGCAGGAGCGAGACCAACCACAGATCTTCCTTCACGATGTCGCGGCAGAGGCCGGAGGCGACGCCGTCGGCTTCCGCGAGGCCGTAGATCTGCGCGATGGATGGATGATTGAGCGAGGCCAGCGTTCGCGCTTCGCGCTCGAAGCGGGCGGTGGAATCGACAAGCGGCCAGAACCTCTGGGGATGAACACGCCTGGAGGGGTGCCGGTTGCGAGGATCGTGCTTCCCGAACGGAGGCGACGGCCGACCAAATGTGATCGCGCTGACTGGTGTCGGCGCCGTCGTCGAGCATCCGATCACGCCGTCGGCGATGCAGGCGAGCACAGCGCCTCTTGCGATTGGCTGAATGACCGTCACGAGAGAGTCCTTTCTCAGAATAGCTGAAGAAAACGGCGAAGGAAAACTGCAGCTTCGCTCAGACGAGATCTCGACATGTGGCATCATCGATGCTCGTTCGCTCGGTCCAGTAGGACATGCATCCGCGCCTGCTCACGACGCCCTTCTTCACCATCCATACCTTTGGCGTGTTGCTTGCCACTGCGTATCTCGCGGCGTTGTGGTGGTTGGTGCGCGGCGCGCGGCGCGAGCATATCGATCAGGAAGCGGTCACGTCGCTCGGGACGTGGGCGATTGTCGGCGCGCTCATCGGCGCGAAGCTGCTGCTGATCGTTCGATCGAGCGGCGAGTTCGGCACGACGGCCGCCGATGTGTGGTCGCTGATCACGAGCGCCGGCGACTTCTACGGCGGTTTCATCGGAGGACTTGTCGCGTCCGCCGTGTTCTTCTGGCGCCATCCGCGGCTGCCGATCTGGCGCATTGCGGATCTGTGCGCGCCGGCGATCGCCCTTGGCCAGGCGATCGGGCGGATCGGCTGTTTGATGGCCGGCGATGACTATGGACGGCCCACCACGGTCCCCTGGGCAGTAACGTTCACCGATCGCGACGCGGCGAGTATCGGAGGCGCGCCGCTGGGCGTGCCACTCCATCCGGTGCAGCTGTACGAGTCGCTGGTATGTCTCGTGCTGTTCATCGTCCTGGTGCGGCTGCAGCGCCGCGACCACGACGACGGCGATTTGATCGTCGCGTACACGGCATCCTATGCGGCCGCGCGGTTCGTTCTCGAATTCTTCCGCGGTGACGCGGATCGAGGATTCGTATTCGGCGGCGCACTGTCGACGTCGCAGTTCATCGCTATCATCATGTTGGGGCTCGCGGGCGCAGTGCGGGCATATCGGCACCACGCTAAACGGAAGGCGTGAACTCCTCACCGAACTGATGGACGTGTATACGTCGTTTGACGAGGGCCTCGACCACGCCGGATCTCATCGAGGCGCGAAGGCTGCTCGACTCGATCGACGTGTAGCCGTTGCGCGTCGGTTAGGCCCATGCCGTCAAGTTTGACGGCAAGTAACACCAGAGTTTCACCGCGCCAGTGACAGGCTCAGTTGGTGCGGAGCGCGTCGACGGGAGCCATGCGCATGCTGCGCCGCGCGGGGACATAGGCGGCGATGGTGGCGATGGCGAGCAGCGCGAGCGAGGTCGCGACAAACGTCATCGGATCGAGAGGTTCGACTTCGAACAGCAAGCCCGCGAGCACCCGCGTGAGCGCGGCGGCGGCGACGAGTCCCGTGGCCATGCCGGCGAAGACGAGGCGCAGCGCCTGGCCCAGGACCAGCCGGAAGACCGACGCCTCGGACGCGCCGAGCGCCATGCGGACGCCGATCTCCTGCGTCCGCTCTCTCACCGAGTACGCCATGACGCCGTACACGCCCACCGCCGCGAGGACGACCGCGGCGAGGGCGAAGACGGTGACCACGACCGAGATCGCACGGGGACGCGCGATCGTGCGGCCGACCGCGTCGTCGAGCGCGCGGATGTCGACGGGTGCTTCAGGTTCCATCGCGTGCACGACGCCGGTCACGCCGGACCCGAGCGCGAGCGGGTTCTGGTGCGTGCGCACGAAGAATGTGATGGCGCCACCGGGACGCTGTGTTTTGGGAATGAAGATCGTCTGCTGGATGGGCCCGTCGAGATTGGATCGCATGTTGCCCACTACGCCGACGACCGTCCACTCGACATCCTCTCTGCCGTTGGCATGATCGACGTTGATTCGGAGGCGCCGGCCGAGCGGCGAGCCATCGACGAACTGACAGCGGACCACCTCCTGGCTGACGATCGCGACCGGCGTCGAGTCGGCCGTATCGGAATCGGTGAAGTCGCGTCCGGCGATCTGTGGAATGCTCAACGTGGTGAAGAAGCCCGGCGTGACGGGCCGGACGTGGCTGGTTGGGAGCTGCCCGTCCGCGGGCCGCGGCTGATCGACGCGCCAGAAACTCGTGCCGATGCAGGGGAACGGAATCGGCATGCACGAGGCTCCCGCCACCGACTCCACGCCTGGGAGCGCGGCGATGCTCGTCATCGAATCGCGAAAGAGGTTGCCCGATGCAAGGAAGTCGTA
>DATFWL010000154.1:0-18784 GCA_035259385.1 Vicinamibacterales bacterium
GGTGCGACGACGACCGAAATCAAATCGAGTCACGTGCCATTCCTGTCGCACCCGAAAGAAGTGGCGAAGGTGATCGAGTCAGCGGCAAGCGCATCACCCCGTGGTGCCACCCAGTAGCACAGATCGACGGCGATCCGGGCGCGTGCGCGAAGGATCGCCGCACCCAAGATCAGCGTCTGATCGACGGCGCTGGCGTCGCGATGCATCTGTGAACGCGAGGGAGCCCGGTCAGTCCTGCACAGCGATCACTACCCATCGTCTGATTGACTTATCTTCACCGGCTTGTCCATGATCGCCCGGCAGAGCCCGGGTCGGGCAATGGCACAGCTTCATGGCTGATGGCGGCCGTTTCAAGCGGTCCTATTCATCGGAGCGTCCCCAAAGCGGATAGGCCCCGTTGCGCGCTCCGGCGACCCTGTGGCCGGGTGTGGAAGGGTTCGTCGTGCAATGATGCCCTGATGGTCGCCAGACCACGCTCCGCGTACGTGAGCGTCCACCTTCACCCAGCGCGACCATGCAGCGGGCATCGCCGGTTTCGAAGGAAATATGCGCTTGTCAGCTGGGGCCTTCGCGCACCGCCGCGCGACTCGAAGACAGGATATACAGGTGAGAACGTCGCTCAGCTGAAATCTGGTTGGTAGACAGGTCGGAGAAACTGAATGGATCTGTCGGGTTATACGCTCGCGACTCTTCATCAGGACGGCGAGTTCGTCCTGTGCCGAGGCCGCGCCCCGGCAAATTCGCCCACGGATCCTCCCTCAGTCCTCGTATCGATACTCGCCGCGGAGCATCCATTGCCCGCTCACGTCCGGACGCTGCAACACGAATTGGCGCTCCGGGGTGAACTCGAGTCGACATGGGCGTTGCGGCCGATAGCGCTCACACAACACCAGGGCCATCCGGCACTGCTTTTCGAAGATCAGCAAGGGGAGCCACTCGAGCGACTTCTGGACACCCGCGTGACCAGCCCTGATCCCAGTGACCGCCGCTCCGCGAAAACGCCGATGGAGCTGGGCCTCTTCCTCAGGCTCGCCATTGGTCTTGCGGCGGCTCTTGGCGAAGTGCACCGCCGGGGGATCATCCACAAGGACGTCAAGCCGACACACATCCTGTTCAACGCAGCGACCGGGCAGGTGTGGCTGACCGGCTTCGGGATCGCCTCGCGACTGACGCGCGAGCGGCAGACGCCCGCACCTCCCGAGACTATCGACGGCACTCTCGCCTATATGGCCCCCGAACAGACGGGGCACATGAACCGTTCGATTGACGGCCGCAGCGATCTCTACGCGGTGGGCGTCACGCTGTACCAGATGCTCACCGGCTCATTGCCGTTCACGGCCTCCGAGCCAATCGAATGGGTGCACTGTCATATCGCCCGCCAACCGATGCCTCCCAACGAGCGGGTGGAGAACGTCCCGAGTCCGGTCTCAGCCATCATCATGAAGCTGCTTTCGAAGAGCGCCGACGGGCGTTACCAGACGGCGGCGAGTTTGGAACGCGATCTTCGCCACTGCCTGACGCAATTGGAAGCGCAGGGACGCATCAATGACTTTGTGTTGGGTGAGGGCGATACACCGGATCGACTGCTGATCCCCGAGAAGCTGTACGGGCGCGCACGCGAGATCGAAACCCTGCTCGCGGCCTTCGACCGTGTTGTCCGCGGCGGCACACCCGAACTCGTGCTGGTCTCAGGCTATTCCGGTATCGGCAAGTCCGCTGCCGTGAACGAACTGCACAACGTACTAGTGCTGCCCGACGGCATTTTTGCTTCTGGCAAATTCGATCAGTACCAGCGCGACATTCCGTATTTCACCCTCGCGCAGGCCTTTCAGAGTGTGGTTCGTTCACTCTTGGCCAAGAGTGACCTCGAACTCGGCCATTGGCGCGACGCGCTCCGTGAAGCGTTGGGTCCGAATGGACGGCTGATCTTGGACTTGGTGCCGGCCTTAAGCCTTATCATCGGCGAGCAGCCGCACCTTCCCGAACTGCCGCCGCAGGACGCACAACATCGCTTTCATTTGACCTTTGGGCGCTTCCTAAGTGTGTTTGCCAGGCCGGAGCACCCGCTGGCGCTCTTTCTCGACGATCTGCAGTGGCTCGATGCGGCGACACTCGATCTGATCGAACACGTGTTGACCCAATCGGACGTGCACCACTTGCTGCTAATAGGTGCGTACCGGGACAACGAAGTCACATCAGCCCATCCGCTGACGCGCACTGTCGACGCGATTGAAAAAAGGGGAGTGCCGGTTCACGAAATCGGCCTCGTGCCGCTCGGTGGCGAAGACGTAGAGCAACTAATAGCGGATTCGCTGCGTTGTGACCGCAAATATGCGGCCCCACTCGCGGAGCTTGTGTATCAGAAGACCGGCGGTAACCCCTTCTTTGTGATTCAGTTTTTGACCGCCCTGGTCGACGAAGGTTTGCTCTCATTCGACCACAGCACGGCGGCCTGGTCCTGGGACCTGTCTCGCATCCGCGCCAAGGGGTATACAGACAACGTCGCAGACCTCATGGTTGGCAAGTTACGTCGCCTTCCGAAGAGCACTCAAGACGTGTTGCGGCGGCTCGCCTGCCTCGGTACCGGAGCGGACTTCGCGCGACTGGCAATGGTCTACGAAGACTCGGACGAGAAGCTGCGACACGCCCTACAGGACGCGCTTCGGACCGAACTCGTTCTTCTATCGGACAATTCCTATCGTTTCCTCCACGATCGCGTCCAGGAAGCGGCCTACTCGCTAATCCCGGAAAGCCAGCGCGCTGAAGCTCACCTCCGAATTGGCAGACTGCTCGCAAAGCACACACCGCCGGAAGGACTCAAGGAGGCGATCTTCGAGATCGTCAATCAACTCAGCCACGGCGCTGCCTTGCTCACATCGCGCCACGAAAAAGCGCAATTGGCGGAGTTCAACCTGATTGCCGGAAAGCGAGCCAAGGCTTCCACCGCTTACGTCTCTGCGTTGCGCTATCTCGCTGCTGGGGCGGCGCTCCTGTCAGAGGACGGGTGGGATCGCCGGCCCGATCTGATGTTCGCGTTGGACCTCCACCGAGCTGAATGCGAGTTCCTGACGGGCAACCACGCAGATGCCGAGGCACGGTTATCAGTGTTGGTCAGCCGCGCTGCCACGGCCATCGATCGGGCGGCTGTCGCGTGCTTGCGCATCGATCTGTATACGACGCTCGATCGAAACGACCAAGCCGTCGATGTGTGTCTGGCGTATCTTCAGCACCTTGGAATAGATTGGTCAGCCCATCCGACCAAGGAGGAAGCGCAACAAGAATACGACCGCACGTGGTCACTCATCGCCGGCCGTGAGATCGAGGAGTTGGTCGACTTGCCCCTGATGAGCGATCCGGACTCCGCTGCCACACTGGATGTTCTGATCAAGGCGAGCACGGCTGCATTGAATACGGATGCGAATCTGCATTCATTGATCATCTGTCGGCTGATCAATCTCAGCCTGGAATACGGCAACACGGATGCGTCGTGTTATGGCTACGTGTGGCTTGGCACGATTGCCGGGCCGCGATTTGGCAATTACAGAGCTGGGTTTCGGTTCGCCCAACTCGGTTACGATCTCGTCGAACAGCACCGGCTGCAGCGTTTTCGCGCGCGCACATACCTTGGTTTCGGCGTTCTCATCGTTCCCTGGACGAAACATCTACGAACCGCACGCGATCTGTTTCGGCGAGCCTTTGATGCAGCGAACGCGGTAGGCGATCTTACGTACGCGGCATTTTCGTGGAACAACCTGATTACAAACCTTCTCGTCGCGGGTGATCCGCTTCCCGACGTGCAAGGCCGGGCGGAACAGGGTTTGGCGTTTGCAGAGAGGGCGCGCTTCGGTCTTGTGATCGACGTGATGACGACGCAGCTTGCGCTCATCCGCACCCTCCGCGGCGTCACTACGGTCTTCGGACGATTCGATGACGATCGGTTCGATGAAGTTCGGGTTGAGCGCCGGCTGGCGGATCATGAGGGGGCACTCATCGCTGCATGCTGGTACTGGATACGAAAGCTGCAGGCGCGCTTCCTTGCTGGTGACTTCGCGGCGGCGATTGACGCTTCATTGCACGCGCAAGGACTGCTGTGGACCTCATCGTCTTTTCTTGAATCGGCTGATGCGCACTTCTACGGCGCGCTCAGCCATGCAGCATCCTGCGATGGAGCGTCCGCTGCGGAATACCAGCACCATCTCATGGCGTTAACCGCCCACCATCGACAACTCGCGGCGTGGGCGGAGAACTGCCCGGAGAATTTCGAGAATCGAGCGCTTCTTGTCGGCGCGGAGATCGCTCGCGTCGAACGCCGAGAGATCGAGGCGGAACGCCTTTACGAAGCGGCGATCCAGTCTGCTCGCGAGAACGATTTTGTCCATAACGAAGCGCTCGCGAATGAACTCGCGGCACGCTTCTACGCGGCACGTGGGTTCGGGACCATCGCTGATACGTACTTGCGGAATGCCCGCCACGGCTACCTTCGATGGGGCGCGGCCGGCAAAGTGCAGCAGCTCGACGAGCTCCATCCGTACCTGAAGATGGAAGAAGCCGCCGGTGTTTCGACGGACACGATTGGCGCCCCGCTCGAACAGCTCGACCTCGCCACCGTGACACATGTCTGCCAAACCGTCGCTGGCGAAATCGTTTTCGACAAGTTGATCGATACGTTGATGCGGACTGCGATCGAGCATGCAGGTGCGGAGCGGGCGCTCTTGATGCTCTCGCGCGGAGTCGAGCAGCGCATTGCCGCGGAAGCCAGAACCGACGGCGATACGGTCTCCGTGCACTTGTGCGACGCGCTGGTGTCGGCCTCGGTGCTTCCAGAAACGATCCTGCGATACGTCGTGCACACGGGGGAGAGCGTAATCCTCGACGACGTCGCCCTCGTCAATCCGTATTCGTCGGACGCGTATATCCGTGACCGACGCGCTCGTTCGGTTCTCTGCTTGCCTGTGTCGAATCAGGCCAAGCTCATTGGCGTCCTCTACCTCGAGAACAGGCTCGCGTCGGGCGTTTTTGCTCCGGCTCGAGTTGCGGTCCTAAAGCTACTGGCCTCACAAGCGGCAATCTCGCTCGAGAATACCCGCTTGTATCGCGACTTGGGCGAACGGGAGCGGGAGTCGCGCCTGATCGTGGACACCATTCCAGGCCTGGTGGCGACGTTGACACCGGCTGGTGAGGTGGAAGCCGTCAACGAACAGGTCCTCGCGTACTGTGGCCGGACGCTCGAGGAGCTGAAACAGTGGGCCACTAGCGACACGGTTCATCCAGACGATTTGCCCGCGGCCACTGAGATCATCTCCAGCTCGCTCAATTCGGGCAGTCCCTACGAAATCGTCGAACGTATACGGCGTTTCGATGGCGTCTATCGATGGTTCCAGGTTCGTGGGCTACCACTTCGAGGCTCGAACGGAACCATCGTGCGCTGGTACGTTCTGCTCACTGACATCGAGGATCTTAAGCGCGCGGAGGCGGCGCTTGCCGCCCTGAAGGACCAGCTCTACAACGAGAACCTGGTGCTGCGGGACGAGGTGGACCGGGCCTCAATGTTCGAGGAGATCGTCGGGACTTCAGCGACCCTGCAGCCAGTGCTCACCCGCGTCACGAAGGTTGCAAAGACCGACTCCACTGTGCTGATCACGGGCGAGACGGGTACTGGCAAGGAACTCGTCGCTCGCGCGATCCATCGGCGATCTGCTCGGGCCTCGCGCGCCTTCGTGAGCGTGAACTGCGCGGCCGTCCCGCGCGAATTGATCGCGTCTGAACTGTTCGGGCACGAGAAAGGTGCATTTACTGGAGCCACGCAGCGGCGACTCGGGCGCTTCGAACTGGCGCACGGCGGCACGATCTTCCTCGACGAAGTCGGCGAGCTCCCGATGGAGACCCAGGTCGCGCTGCTGCGGGTCCTGCAGGAACGAGAGTTTGAGCGTGTTGGAGGAAGCGCGTCAGTTCGTATCGACGTGCGCGTCATCGCCGCTACCAACCGTGACCTGCAGGCCGCGATCGAGGCGGGGACGTTCCGCAGCGATCTCTTCTATCGGCTCAACGTGTTTCCCATCGCGGTGCCGGCGCTTCGCGACCGCGCCAGCGACATTTCACTACTCGTCGAGTACTTCATCGAACGTTATGCGCGGAAAGCGGGCAAGACCATCCGGCGCATCAACAAGCGGACGCTCGAACACTTGCGCTCGTATGCGTGGCCGGGTAATGTCCGCGAGCTGCAAAATGTGATCGAGCGGTCGGTGATCGTGTGCGACACCGACGAATTCACGGTCGACGAGAGCTGGCTGTCCGCCAGACCGGCGATCGAAGGCCCACTAGCGTTGTCCGGCACCGTCGCCGCTCACGAAAGGGCACTCATCGAAGATGCACTGCGGGCCTGCGGTGGACGGGTGTACGGACCACGTGGGGCTGCGGCCCGGCTCGGCATTCCCCGCTCGACACTCGAATCGAGAATCAGGGCCTTGAGGATCGTCAAGAGCCGCTTTCGATTGCGACCGGCCAAGAGCTAGTCGTCATTTGTTCAGGATTTCGCCATTGGCGAGATCTCGCCAATAGAGCATCAATTCAAGTCATTTACATTCAGTGCGTTGCACTGGTCTGCCGATTGCTTTCCGTACGCCGAGGAAACGTGGTGAAAGTCCAACCCTCGGCATCCGCGAGCGTGGTCTTCTTTCTGCCAATCGGTCGACTGGCTCGACTGAACTGCAGAATACCAACCCGAGAGGTTGCCCCTGCAGGCGGAGCTCTTGTGTCTGTACTCGACAGGAGGCCAGAGGGAAGGGCCCTCAAGACAGGCGGCGTCGCTCGCATTCCAACGGACGGAGGTGTCGATCGGGGACTCGCGCGAAAGAGGCTGCGTTCGGCTGCAACGGTTTTACTTGTCCACAGCCTGGTCGTATGTCTTCTCGTCGTCGTCAGCCTGTTGAAAGTGAGCGCTCAGTCTGCGTCGACTGGGGCCTTGAGCGGTACGGTTACCGATCCAACCAGTGCAGTTGTGCAGTACGCACGGATCGCCTTGCGCAACAAAGGCACCGGCGAGATTCGCACCGCTACCACCGATCAGGATGGCTCATACCGTTTTTCGCTGCTGCCGCCGGGTGAGTATGAACTGACCATGGACGCAGTAGGTTTTGCTCCGGTCGTGATGCGCGAAGTGCTGATTCGGATTACTGAAGTCACCAGCCTCGCAACACAGCTTGCAGTCCAGGGCGTGCGAGTGGACGTCGATGTCCAGGCACCGCTCTTACAGACCGGCAATGCGGCGCTCGGACGGGTCATTACGCACGACACGATTGAAACGTTGCCGCTCGTCAATCGCAACTTCACACAGATTCTCGGCCTGACGGGCGGTACGAACACGGATGTAGTGGATGCGACACTTCTGGGAGCCGGGAGTCAGGAGATTCGCGCCAACGGCGCTCGCAGCAGCGACAACAACTTCATGTTGAACGGCGTGGACGCGAACAGCTACGGTGGCAACATGACGGAAGCCACCAATAACAGCGGTGGCGGGCTGGCGATACCGGCACCAGACACCATTCAGGAGTTCAAAGTTCAGAGTTCGCTCTACGCTGCTCAATATGGGCGCGGTGGAGGCGCGAATGTACTCGTCGAGACAAAATCCGGCACGTCACAGTTCCACGGAAACCTTTACTACTTCGGCCGCAATGAGGCTCTGAACGCGAACAACTTCTTTGCGAATGCGACTGGAGTGCCCAAGGGCCAGTTCAGCCGTCATCAGCCGGGCGGCACTTTGGGTGGGCCTTTGCCCTGGTTGCCGAAAGGTGGCTTCTTTTTCGTGTCGTACCAACGCACACGGGACGTGAATGCCGCGTCACTCGCGAGCAGCGTGCGCTCCCTGACTCTGCCTGCGGTTCCGCACGTTCGTACGCCAGCCTCGTTGGGGGCGATCTTCGGTGGTCAAACCGGACTGTTCGGAGGGGTTGCGATCGCGCCGGATGGATCGAACATCAATCCGGTCGCTCTCAATCTGCTGAACGCGAGGAACCCAGATGGATCGTTCGTGATTCCCAGCCCGCAGACAGCCGGCAGCGGCGTCAACTACACGGCGGTTTTGCCAGGACATTACGGCGAGGATCAGTTCAACACCAACGTCGACCTGAGCCTGAGTGGTGCGGACAAATTGTCCGTGAAGTTCTTCTTTTCGAACTCGAATCAAGACGTGCCGTTCTCCGGCGCCAGCGTCCCAGGGTTCCCGGCCCTTCGTGACTTCAATAACCGGAACCTGGCCATTGCGCAGACCCACATCTTCCCCGCGCAGACCGTCAATCAGTTCCGCGCCGGCTTCTCGCGGATCGCCAGTCGAAGCGTGGCGCCGAGCCCGCTGACGGCCCAATCAGTGGGAATCATCCGCGTCAACGATCCGCAGGAGAGAAGCTTGCCGCACATCCAGATTCTGGGAGGTCTCCAACTGGGAAACGCGGCCAACGCCAAGAACGACACGACGAACAACAATTTCTATCTGTCCGACACCGTCTCGTTGTCACGCGGTCAGCACGATTTTCGTTTTGGCGCCGAGATATTCAGAAACGAATTCTTGAATGGTCCCGACAACACGGACGGATCCCTTCTCTTTCTGTCTTTTTCCGATTTTCTCCTGGGTTTAGCGGCCGGTGCCGTGAGTGCCGGCGGCAATGGCACGTCGCTCTCGAACGTTTACCTGTCACAGGTTAGCGCCGTCATCCCGCACACCGACCTGCGATCAGCCGCTGCTCATTTCTTCGCGGTCGACGACTGGAAGGTATCGGGCACTCTCACCGTCAATCTGGGTCTTCGGCTGGAGGTGAACAGTCAGCAGCATGACGCCCATGGCGAGCTGGCCAACTTCTATCCTCAATACTATGTTCCGCCAGCGCCGGGTGGATTCACGAACCCCACGACGTCCGGGTTCGTCCTGCCGGACAATTATGATGGATCCGCACCCGCGGGTTACCCGCGAACGAACTCAACGCTTGTGAACGACGCGATTCAACTGCATCCCGAACCGCGCATCGGCCTGACCTGGAGGCCTTCTTCGTCACGCGATCTCGTCGTCAGAACCGGCTTCGGGATGTACGCGAACCGCGTCAGCTTCTTCGGATCCAGCGTTGACCTCGCGTTCAATCAGCCATTCCAGTACGGCAGGAATTCGAGCGGCGCCGCCAACGCAACCTCAACTCTGCAACATCCGTTTCCCGTCCTGCCGCAGCCCTCGTCGTTCCCGTACTTCGCCGGGCTGGCAGCTCCGCCGTATACGGGCGATCGCATCCCTGTTCTCGTCGTCGCGACGGATCAGAACTTCAAAGATGCCACGATCCGGCACTATGGCCTGGAGACTCAGTATCAATACCAAGGCTACCTGTTCTCGATTGCGTACGCGGGCGCCACCGGCGCTCACCTTCCGGTATCGAGGAGCAACAATCAGCCGGCTCTGGCCAGTCCAGCGAATCCTGTCAATGGATTGACCACCAATTCGGTCGCGAACGCGGTCGAGCGGGTGCCATTTCTTGGCGTGGCGCCGCTTCTGTTCAGCCTCCAGAGCACCGGGACCTCCAGATACGACTCTCTTCAGGCGACGGTCGGCAAACGATTGAGCCACGGCTTTCAGTTTCTCGCGGCGTACACGCTCTCTCGATCGATTGACGATGCGCAAGACAGTCTCGGCTCTGCGGCGTTCGGCGTGTACGGAGCGACCGTTTTTGGCGAGCAGGTGTTCAACGACCAGAACGACCCTGCCGCCCAGCGAGGTCCGTCGGATTTCGATCGAAGACACAGGTTCGTCGTCAGCGGCACCTGGCAGCTGCTGCAGCCGGCGAGCCCTTATGAGGGGTGGTTGCTCAGGAGGCTGGCCGAAGGCTGGGCGGTCTCCGGAGTCGTGACACTCCAGTCCGGTCTCCCGTTCAGCATTCTTGACAGTGCCGCAGGGACGCTCTACGGGCCGCCGACCTACTTCACTACAGGGAGTCTGGCGCCGGGGATGACCTTGGAGGATGCGATTCGAAGCGGTAGCGCGAGCAGCCGCATCAATCAGTACTTCAACACCAGCGCCTTCGTTCCCGCTCCATTCGTCCCTGACGGGGGTGTGATCGACGGGAAGTTTCCGGTCACCGGCGGCGGGACGATCTTTGGCGATCTGGGCCGGAATATCCTCAGAGGGCCTGCGCAACGTAACGTCGACATCGCTTTCATCAAGCGCACGAGACTCGGTGACAAGAGCACTTTGGTCTTCCGCTGGGAAATCTTTAACGTCTTCAACTGGGCGAATTTTGCCAATCCCGCCAGCGATGTTTCCAGTCCGAGCACGTTCGGAAAGATCACGGCGATGAGCGTCAATCCGCGGATCATGCAATTCGGGTTGAAGCTAGAGTTTTGAACCGGCCGCAGCGTGGCTTCGATGTCGCAACCATCGGCGAGTAGCGGTCGGTATGAGGGTCCGCTCGATATCCTTTGGGAGGATGGCGAGCACCTCCACCGCAGAGTGTGGCGCGACATGGGCGACGGCAGCTGTCGTGAATTTCTGGTGGCGCAGTCCTGCGCCGAACACCCCGCCGCGGGCACTATCCGCCGTCTGACGCATGCGTATGAACTGAAGGAGCACCTCGATCCAGCGTGGGCCGTGACGCCGTTGGAGCTGCTGCGGGAACGCGGCCAGACCATGGTGGTGTTCGAGGCGACCAAAGCTAGGCCCCTCGACCAGATCATCGGACCTGGCGCGCCGGTCGAAACCTTTTTGCGCGTTGCTATCGCCGTGACCCACGCCGTCGCGCTCATGCATCAGCGCGGGCTCGTTCACAAGGACATCAAAGCCAGCAACATCCTCGTCGACCCAACGAGCGGTGAGGCACGCCTGACCGGTTTCGGCATCGCCTCGCGCCTGCCGCGCGAACGCCAGACGGTACAACCGCCGGAACTGATCGAGGGAACCCTGTCCCACATCGCGCCTGAACAGACGGGACGGATGAATCGCTCAATCGATTCGCGGAGCGATCTCTACTCGCTGGGGATCACCTTCTACCAGGCGCTAACCGGACGGCTTCCGTTCGCGGCGACCGAGGCGATGGAGTGGGTGCATTGCCATATCGCCAGGAAACCGGAGTCGCCGAAAGCCGTGCTCGAGGCGATTCCCTCACAGCTCTCCGCGATCATCATGAAGCTGCTCGCGAAAACCCCGGAGGAACGGTATCAAACGGCGGCCGGCGTCGAGCGCGATCTCAGACAGTGCCTGAGAAACATGGAAACACAAGGCACCATCGACGAGTTCCCACTAGGCGAGAGCGATTGCCCCGACCGGTTGCTCATGCCGGAACGGCTTTACGGTCGCGACAGTCAGGTTGCAACGCTGCTCGTCGCCTTTGACCACGTCGTCACAGGCGGCAGTCCTCGGCTGGTGCTCGTCAGCGGGCATGCCGGTATCGGAAAGTCGTCCCTGGTGAACGAGCTGCACAAGGTGCTGGTTCTGCCACGGGGACTGTTCGCGTCCGGCAAGTTCGATCAGCTCAGGCGCGACATTCCTTACGCCACACTGGCGCAGGCACTGCAGAGTTTGATTCGTCAGCTTCTCGGGAAGCCTGAGACCGAGCTGCGCATGTGGCGCGACCGGCTTCGTCACGCACTCGAGCCGATTGGTGCGGTCGTCATCGACCTCATTCCCGAGCTCAAGTTCATCATCGGAGACCAGCCGGCCGCTCCTGACGTCTCGCCGGCGGACGCAAAGGCTCGGATGCAGATGGCGCTTCGGCGATTGATCGGTGTGTTCGCGTGCGCCGAGCATCCGCTGGCGTTGTTTCTCGACGACCTGCAGTGGCTCGATGGCGCGACGCTCGAGCTGCTGGAAAACATCCTGGTTGAGCCCGAGCCGCAACATCTGCTTCTCATCGGCGCGTATCGGAGCAATGAGGTCGATGCCGCGCATCCACTGAGGCGGACGCTGTCGACCGTCCGCGAGAGGCGCGCGATCGTAGATGAAATCACGCTGGGGCCGCTCGGACATGACGACCTGAGTCAGTGGTTCGCGGACGCCCTGCACTGTCAGCCCGAACGCACTCGGCCGCTCGCACAGCTGGTGCTCGAGAAGACGGCCGGAAATCCTTTCTTCGCCCGCCAATTCATGTGGGAGCTCGCCGGGGACGGCCTGATTGTCTTCGATGCTGAACGCGCCGGCTGGCGCTGGGACCTTGGGCCGATCCGAGGCAAAGGCTACACGGACAATGTCGCCGACTTCATGATCGGCAAGTTGAGTCGGCTGCCGCTCACGACTCAGGAAGCATTGAAGGGACTGGCTTCCCTCGGCAACCGTGCCGACGTCTCGACTCTGGCGATCATCCGGGCCACATCGCCCGAGCAGCTCCACTCCGATCTTTGGGAAGCGCTCCGTCTGGAGCTGATCATCCGCTCCGACGATGTGTACAGCTTCGGGCACGACCGTGTTCAGGAGGCGGCGTATTCGCTGATTCCCGAAGAGCAGCGGGGTGCGGCGCACCTGCGCATCGGCAGGCTCTTCAACACCGGGATTGCGTCCGACAAACGCGAGGAGGCCGTCTTCGACATCGTCGGCCACTTCAACCGCGCTTCTTTTCTTGTGACCTTACCAGACGAACGAGCCGAGGTTGCCGCGCTCAATCTGATGGCGGGCAAGCGCGCCAAGAAAGCCGCCGCGTTTGCCTCGGCGCTGAACTACTTCAGCGCCGGTGACGCGCTCGTCGAGATGGACAGCCGCCAGCGGCACGACCTCGCCTTCGAACTCGCGCTGCATCGAGCCGAGTGCGAGTTCCTGACGAGGCGCGTGGACGCCGCCGAGCAGCGCTTGAGGGCGCTCTCGTTGCGCGCGGCAAACCTGTTGGAACGAGCCGCCGTCACCTGCCAGCAAGCAGATGTGTATCTGGCCCTGCAGCGGCCCGATCGAGGCCTTGTGGAGTGTGCCGAGTACTTGAGCCTGGCGGGGTTCGAGATTTCGTTGGGCCCGACGGAGGCGCAGGCGCGGGCCGCCTACGACGAGGTCTGCTCGACGCTCGACGGCATTGGAATCGAAACCCTCGCCGCGCTGCCCCCGATGAGTGATCCAGTGGCGCGAGCAACCCTCGACGTGATCAGCCTCTGCCAGCGCTGTGCCGCCATCGCCGACAAGCCTTTCGAGGTTTTGATGATGTGCGCCGCGGTCCGCCTCATTTTAGAGAGTGGCATCCACGATGCCGCGTGCCAAGTCTTCGAACAGCTGGGGTACATCGCTGCATGGCGCTATGGCAACTTCGACGCGGGCTTTCGTTTCGGTCAGCTCGGCTATGAATTGATCGAACGCAAAGACCTGCGCCGATTCGAGGGCCATGTCAGCCTCATGCTCTCGACGTTGCTGATGCCGTGGTCGAAACACGTGACACACTGCCGTCCCGTGATCCGCAGAAGTTCCGAGGTGGCCGAGAACACCCACGATCGCTATTTGGCTGTGGAGAACGCGACCGTTCTTCTCTCGAACCTTCTGCTGGCCGGCGACCCGCTCGTGGAGGTGGACACCCAGGCTGAAGCCAGCCTGGCATTCTGCCAAACCACGGTCTTCGGCGAGTACACCGATGCGGTCAGCGCTCAGGGCGCGCTGATTCGGAGCCTGCGCGGCTTCACGCCTGAGTTCGGCTCGCTCGATGACGAGCGGTTTGACGAGCTCCGGATGGAGAGCCACTTCGCGACCGAGCCTCACCTGCTATGTGTCGAATGCTGGTACTGGATCCGCAAGCTGCAGGCCCGCTTCTTCGCTGGGGACTACGTCGCGGCGCTCGAGGCGTCGCATCGCGCACAACCCCTCCTGGTTGAGTCGCCTGGCATGCTCGAGCGGGCTGAGCACGAGCTGTTCAGTGCCCTCACGCATGCCGCTCTCTGCGACTCGCTAACGGCGAACGATGGTCGCCAACACCTGGAGGCGATTGCTGCGCATCATCGTCAACTCGAAGTGTGGGCTCGGTACTGCCCCGAGAACTTCGAGAACCGCGCTCTGCTGGTGGCCGGGGAGATTGCGCGCGTTGAGGGCCGAGATTCCGATGCGGCACGGCTCTACGAGCAAGCTATCGGTTCGGCGCGTGCGAGCGGCTTCGTCAACAACGAGGCCCTCGCCTTGGAGCTTGCTGCGCGCTTCTACGCGGCCCGCGGCTTCGACAGGATCGCGAAGGCCTACTTGCGGGACGCGCGGCAGGGCTACCGGCAGTGGGGCGCGGAAGGAAAGGTGCGGCAACTCGACGCACAGTACTCATTTCTCCGAAACGAGGATCCGCGCCCCGATGCGACGCGCACGCTGTTGACTCCCGTAGAACACCTGGATCTGCCCGCTGTGCTCAGCGTCTCCCAAGCGGTGCAAGGTGAGACAGACTTGGGGCAATTGATTGAGGTGGTCATGCGCCTAGGCGTGGAGCACGCCGGTGCAGAGCGAGGCCTCCTGATCTTTCCGGAAGGCGGTACGTATCACATCGAGGCCGAAGCCAGGACCAGTGCTGACGCAGTGACGGTCGAACTGGGGGAGGGCTGCATCCGCGGGGATCTGCCACAGTCCGTCTTGGAGTACGTTCTGCGCACGCGGGAGCGCGTCCTTCTTCAGGACGCGAGGGCAGCAACCGAATTTGCTGACGACGAATATCTGCGACGGCGTCGCGCTCGTTCGGTGCTCTGTATTCCGCTACTGAAGCAAACTCGACTGGTCGGGATCATCTATCTCGAGAACAACCTGACTTCCGGCGCGTTCACACCGGCCCGGATGGCACTCCTGGAGGTACTCGCGTCCGACGCGGCAATCTCACTGGAGAACGCGCGGCTGTATCGGGAAATCAGCGCGTTGAAGGATCAGCTCTACAAAGAGAATCTGGTTTTGCGGGACGAAGTGGACCGGACCTCGATGTTCGAAGAGATCGTGGGGACGTCGCCGGCCTTGAAGCCCGTGATTGCGCGCGTGTCGAAGGTCGCAGGTACGGACTCTACCGTTTTGATCACCGGCGAGACGGGAACGGGCAAGGAGCTGGTCGCGAGGGCGATCCACCGGCGGTCAACGCGCACCTCAAGAGCCTTCGTGAGCGTCAACTGCGCGGCTGTTCCGCGCGAACTAATTGCGTCGGAACTCTTTGGCCATGAAAAGGGGGCGTTCACAGGCGCCGCGCAGCGGCGGCTGGGGCGCTTCGAACTGGCGCACGGCGGCACGATCTTCCTCGACGAAGTCGGCGAGCTGCCGATGGAGACCCAGGTCGCGCTGCTGCGCGTCCTGCAGGAACGCGAATTTGAGCGTGTCGGAGGGAGCGCGTCAGTTCATATCGACGTGCGCGTCATCGCCGCTACCAACCGTGACCTGCAGGCCGCGATCGAGGCCGGGACGTTCCGCAGCGATCTCTTCTATCGGCTCAACGTGTTTCCCATCGCGGTGCCGGCCCTTCGCGAGCGCGCCAGCGACATTTCGCTACTCGTCGAGTACTTCATCGAACGTTATGCGCGGAAAGCGGGCAAGACCATCCGGCGTATCAACAAGCGGACGCTCGAACACTTGCGCTCATATGCGTGGCCGGGTAATGTGCGCGAGCTACAGAACGTCGTCGAACGGTCGGTAATTGTGTGCGACACGGAAGAATTCACCGTCGACGAGAGCTGGCTCTCGGCCAGACCGTCCATTGAAGGGCGGCTTGCGTTTCCCCGCACTGTCGCCGCGCACGAGAAGACCCTTATTGAAGATGCGCTACGGGCCTGCGGCGGTCGAGTCTACGGACCAGCAGGCGCCGCAGCCCGGCTGGGCATCCCGCGCTCGACACTCGAATCGAAGATCCGCTCGCTGAACATCAACAAGAACCGGTTTCGGCCGTGACCGGCCGAACTCGGTTGTTGTCCAGGATCTCGCCAATTGACGATGTTCGTCAGTAGCCTACCGCACCAACTCTCTTAAATTCAGCACGTTACGCTGGCGCAACCCTTGTATTCCTCGTGACCAGCGAGGGACCGATGTTGAAAATCCAGCGCAGCGCGAACGGCAATGTCGTGTTCACCGTAAGTGGCCGCCTCGACGCTGACAACGTAAGCGAGTTGTCCAGGCTGCTCGCGGAGGAATCGACCGGTCGGCCCGTTGTGTTGGACCTCAAAGACGTCGTCCTCGTGGATCGAGAAGCAATCCGCTTCCTGCGTGCGCAAGCAGGCGACGGCATCGCGCTTCGGAATTGTCCGCCGTACATCCGCGAATGGATCGCCGGCGACGAAGAGGAGCGATGACGCTCCAGTTGCCTCGTATGTGCGCTGAATCGGATTGATTTGAGGTAGGCCATGAATGCTCCATATACCGCAACCGATTTCGTCGACCCTCGACACCAAACACACTGGGCGCCTGCAACAGTGTCAGTACCACAGACCGATCGCCGGTCGATCGCGTTTCGCAACGGTGGTCGGCATCTTGAGGCGCCGATTGGCACTTCGTCTGCGTGGCGTGAGGTCCTCAGGCGCGCGACACAGGTTGCGGCCACCGAATCGACAACGTGCCTTCAAGGCGAGTCGGGCACTGGCAAGGAGGTCATTGCGCGATTCATCCACCAGCGGTCACCGCGGTCACGCGGCCCGTTTATCGCAATCAACTGCGCGGCGTTGCCGGAGCAACTCCTCGAGTCCGAACTCTTCGGCTTCGAGCGTGGAGCGTTTACTGGGGCACAGCAGTCGAAGCCGGGGCAGATCGAATTGGCAGCCGGCGGCGTCTTGTTCCTCGACGAAGTCACCGAGATGACAGCCATGGCCCAGGCAAAGTTCCTGCGAGTCCTGCAGGAGCGGGAATTCCTGCGTCTCGGAGGCACCCGCCCGGTCCGCGTCAACGTCCGCGTCATCGCCGCCACCAACCGAAATCTGCACGATGCCATTGCGCAAGGGGCATTCCGATCGGATCTCTACTACCGATTGAACGTCTTCGACATTTGGATTCCTCCGCTGCGTGAACGGCCCGACGACATTCAGCCGCTCGCCGCTGGCCTTCTCCGCGAGTTGACGTGCGCCTCGGCCGAATTGACGCCAGCGGCGATGGAGGCATTGCGCGGTTACGACTGGCCCGGCAATGTGCGTGAGCTGCGAAACGTGCTCGAGAGGGCTCTGATCCTGCGCGATGGTCCGTTCATCGACGCCGCCCACCTCTGCCTGCCAGTTACGACGGATGTTCCACTGTCGAGCGTCAAGGATCTAGAGACTCTTGAAAAGAGAGCCGTCGAACGAGCCATGCGGGAAACCGCTGGCAATAAATCGAAGGCAGCCAAGCAGCTCGGTATAACCCGGATGCAGCTATACGGGCGGCTCCGGAAGTTCGGGTTCGAGAGCAGGTAGTTGGCACGAGAAAAGGATTGGCTATGGACGCCATTCTCACGCACGACATAGTCCGAAACGCTCGGCATTATGTGCCAACGAAAGTCGACGCACGGATTGCCAAGTATGATCCCGCACCCAGTGTCTTCATCATCGACGGCGACATCGGGCTGCGCAAATCGCTTGAATTCCTGATTACAACCGCAGGCTGGCATCCGGCGAGCTTCGCGTCGGCGGAGGAGTTCCTGAACCACCGGCACGCAGCTGGCCCGTGCTGCATCATCCTTGACCTGAAACTTCCCGGCTTGAGTGGTCTCGAGCTGCAGCAACAGCTCGGCGCCCGCGACGAGACACCGATCATCTTCTTGACCAGGCACTCAGACGTGCCGATGGCCGTCCAGGCGATGAAGGCCGGTGCCGTCGAAGTCCTCATCAAGCCGTTCAACGACGCCGCCCTCCTATGTGTAATCGGAGCCGCCATCGAGCGTAGCCGAGCCGCCCTGCGACATCACGCGGAACTGGAAGCACTGCGGGGCTGCTACATCACGCTGACGCCGCGCGAACGGGAGGTCATGGGCTTCGTTGTCTCAGGGCTATTGAATAAGCAAATCGCCGGCGAGCTCGGAATCAGCGAAGGGACTGTGAAGGCGCACAGAGGGCAAGTGATGCGCAAGATGAGCGCCGATTCACTGCCCGATCTCGTGACGATGGCCATTCGCCTCGGGCTACTGCCTAAGGCGAAGCACTGAGGATACGGCGGTGATCTTCCTCACGTCGGAGACGATCTATTCGAGCATAGAACGCCGTGCGGCCCGCAACAGTCTTCGCCTGCGAGGCACTCGTTGCGCTTGGTTCGCCGTTCATTTCCATGACGCACGCACGCTCACCTCGCGCGCGTGAAGAACGTGGTCCTCGTGCACGCGCGTGGGCGGATGGCTCTGGCTGTTAGAGCGTCCACGACATTCTCGACAAGGACGGCTACAACGTCAGCATCGTTCAGGAGCCGGAGACATCGTTCGAGGCGGATGTCGCGGCGACAAAGCGGTGCTCGCCGAGCAAAACGGTCCCTGTATTCTCGTCGCTCACAGTTACGGAGGCGCGGTGATCACCGAGGCGGGAACGGATCCCGTTGTGTCCAATAATCGGTCTGTGATCAGCGCCCCGGAGAGTCGCGTGAGGAATCGATGTGGCCATCCGTGATCGAGCGGTCCTCGCATGGGCCGTCTCTCGCCTCGATGAGTGATCATCAGACGGCGGAAGGGAAGAGTGATGCAAATCTTGGAGCTGCGCGCGGAACGTGGGCCCGAGCAAAGGTTTTGAGCAGAGCGATCAGCTGCTGTCAGGCGGCAGGTCGGTAATAGTACTTCAGCAAGCCGCCGAGTCGCGCTCGGCACACAATATGGCCTTCGTGGTTCACCTGTTCGGCGAGCGGCGCGATTAACCGGTTGTCCAAGCCCTGATGGTTGCGTTCGTGGTGGTAATGGTCCGCGAACTCACA
>DATFWL010000155.1:0-18134 GCA_035259385.1 Vicinamibacterales bacterium
CGGAGGATGATATC
Source organism: Vicinamibacterales bacterium (assembly GCA_035259385.1). GTDB lineage: Bacteria > Acidobacteriota > Vicinamibacteria > Vicinamibacterales > CAVVIG01 > QHWK01. The sequence continues at coordinate 15 of DATFWL010000155.1, forward strand.
GGAGCCAGTGCGACACGTTGATGAACCTCGTCCACCATCGCCGCTCGATGTGGGACTTCCCGCCGAAGGTATCATCCGGGTCCGTGTGTGCGCATCCAGCCAGAGATCGATCGGCGTGGATGCCGGGACTCTGTCGAACGCTCCCGAGTCCGGTTTGCTGTCCACCCAATACAGATAGGACGCTCCCTGCGTGTGCCCTGGGGACGGTACGCCGTGGTACCCGGAAATCCAATTCCCGCTGTCGTCGTGCCGCATACCTTCCCATTTGCCTGACGCGACTGTGGTGTCTTTGAGCACGTAGCGATGGGCGCTGATGATGATCGATGACCGATTCACTTCGACCGTTCGCATCCACCAGCGGGACGTCTCGCCGCTACGACGCCACCAGGATTGCTGCCGAGTGGGCCGCGCCCGACTTTCGGTGCCGGCTCGTTGATGTCGCTCATCATCAGGAACAACATGTTCCCGACTCGAAACGAGTAGCGCTCCCACGTCCCCTCGATGGGATACGGCCGCCTGCCAGCATCCACTCCAGAGAACGCAGTGTGTTCGCCGGTCGGGTCGATCCATGCGATCACGGAGCACGTCACGAGCACGAACGAGGCGAGCGCTGCCCACGAGCGAGACCAATGTATCCTCAGAGGCTCGCGGCGGCGCGTCGGGTCCCTGTCGCGCGGTGGTGTGTCGAAGAGGCACGAACCGCCACCGCAAGATCGAGAGAAAGACTTACCTGAGGAACGGGGCCATCGTTACGGCAGCACGATGACTTGTCCCACCATACCCAGTTCGTCGTGAAGCGTGCAGATGTACTGGAACGTCCCAGGCTGCGTGAACGTCACCCGAAAGCGCAGTTGAGCCGAGGGCTGCTGCGCGAGGCCGGGGCGTTCCTGCCGCTCAGGCGTCAAATAGCCGGAATGCACATTGTCGTTTGGCGAATTGATGAACGCGTGGCGCGCGCCATCGGGATCCACCGTGACTCCGGCCGAGGGCGGCACTGGATCCGCCGGCTCGGTTCCGAACGTAACCGTGTGCTGAACGACAGGGCCAAAGTTCGTCCACTCGACAGTGTCACCAACATGAACGACAACCCTCTCGCGCATGAAGCGCATCACCGTGACGCTGTGCGAGCCGCCGCCGGTCGTTGACACGACCTCCGAGATGCCCGCAGTGACCGACGCGGCGCCTCCGCCGGACTCTTGGTGGTGGGCGTCATCGTCATCGGAGTCCCGCATGGCTGCGGCGACTCCATGCGCCTGCAAGCGCGCGCCGTCAGCCAGCAACTGCCTGGCTTCTTTCTCCGCTTCGCCGTTGTAGTAGGCCTGGTCGTGCGGCAGGATTTCCGACGGGTTGAGCACGTGGATCGTCCCGGTCATGTTGGCGTGGACAAGACACACCAGCCTGTAGTTACCCGCAACTGGAAACCTCACTGTATAGCTCTGACCGGTTACGAGCGTGCCCGAATTCACGCAAGCGCCCGGAAAACTCGACCCATCAAGAGTCGTTCCGGTGCCAGGGCATCCAACCACGTAGGTGGGTCGTATCTGACCAGGCGTCAGGAAGCTGACGCTGTGGATCTCGTCTGTAAGGAACTGCCAGGTGATGGTGTCGCCGACGTGGACCCAGAGCTCGTTCGGAAGAAACGCCAGAATCTGACGTCCTTTGTCCGTGCTCTGGATGCCGGCGAACGCACGCCACTCGGTCGCCTGTGCGCGTGCGGGAAGAACCAGTAGCGCAACGATCACAGTCCAGGTTTTCATACACCCTCCCCGACGAAGGAATTCGCTAGTTCCGGCGCGCGACCATTCGTCCTGAAGAGATTCGCCATGGAGATATCGCTTGTCGATGGAGTGGCCTGTAGAAAACCTGAAGAAACGCTGAATCCTGATGGAGTCCGAGTCGAACTTGGTCTTCTGCCCGGCGGGGGCCTAGAATCGTGTCGTCCGGGTGCGGAAATGACGGTGGCTCGTGTCAGATTCGACCAGTACGAGCTGGACGCGCACCGCTACACGCTCACCCATGAGGGGCGTGGCGTGAAGCTGGAACGCATTCCCATGGAGCTGCTGCTGCTCCTCGTCGAGCGCAAAGGTGAGCTCGTCACGCGGGACCAGATCATCGAAAGACTGTGGGGCAAGGACGTTTTCGTCGACACCGACAACGGCATCAACACCGCCATCCGGAAAATCCGTCACGCGCTGAAAGACGACGCGGAAGAGTCGCACTTTGTGCAGACCGTCCCAGCCAAGGGGTATCGGTTCATCGCGCCAGCCGCACCCTTGGACGTCGAGGATTCCGCTCCACCAAGGGCCCCCGAAAATGCGGTCGCCGCCGATCGAAGCGGCCACAGACGATTTCGGTTCATCCATCTGGCAGTCGCGGCTTTGGCGGTCATCGGACTGGCGGTTGTGTGGATCCTGACGGCCAGCAGAAGCCACGTTGCGGGCGCGCCCTCGATGCCGGTCATCCGATCTCTAGCGGTACTTCCACTGGAGAACGTCACCGGCGATCCGTCTCAGGACTACTTCTCCGACGGGATGACGGACGTGCTGATCACCGATCTCGCACAGATCAGAGCTCTGCGAGTGGTTTCGCGAACGTCGAGCATGCGTTTCAAGGGGACGCGCCGGCCGCTGCAAGAGATCGCGAGTGACCTGGGTGTCGATGCCATCGTCGAAGGTACGGTGATGCGATCGGCGCAGCGTGTCCGAGTGACGGCGCAGGTGATTCGCGCTAATCCAGAGGGACACGTGTGGGCCGACGAATACGACCGCCCGGTCGGCGACGTGGTTGCGCTCCAGGCGGAGCTGGCGCACGCGATCAGCCAGGCCATTCGTGTCACACTCACCCCACGGGAACAGAGCCAGCTCGCCTCAGTGCATCGACCGAGTCGCGAAGGACACGACGCCTTCCTGAAAGGTCGCTACTTCTGGAGTCGGCGGACCGAGGAGACAACGAAGAAGGCGATCGAGTATTTTCGACAGGCGATCGAGAACGATCCGAATTACGCGATGGCGTTCGTCGGACTGGCCGATGCGTACAAGTCTCAGGCCATGCCGGATTCGATGCAGGAAGTCTTGCCTCCGCGCGAGGCGTTCCCCAAGGCGCGCGCCGCCGCGACCCGAGCGTTGCAGATCGACGACACGGTCGCCGAAGCGCACGCCTCGCTCGCGCATATCCAGTACCTCTACGACCGGGACTGGTCAGGCGCGGAACAGGAGCTCCGTCGAGCGATTGACTTGAACCCGAATTATGCGAGCGCGCACCAGTGGTACGCATACTACCTGATGTGGACTGGCCGCCTGGACGAGGCGCGACACGAAATCGAGCGAGCGAAGGAGCTCGATCCCCTTTCGCCAACAACCGACGGCACGCTGGCATTGATCCTCTTCAGCGGCCACCAGAACGAGCAAGCGATCGAGCAGGCTCGCAAGCCGCTGGAGATCGCGCCGGACTTTGCGTTTGCACATTATCGGCTTGGAGAGATCTACGTGTTCACCGGTGGGTACCGCGAAGCGATTCCCGAGTTGGAGAAGGCGATCTCCCTGTCAGGAGGAAGTTCCAGAGCGACGGCGGAGTTGGGCTTCGCGTATGCGCGACTCGGTAAGCATGGCGAGGCGCTCAATCTCCTCGACACACTGAAGCAGCGATCGAACCAGCGCTACGTGTCGCCGCTCAACCTGGCGATCATTTACGCCGGCCTCGGTGAGAGCGCGTCCACATTGCAGTGGCTGGAGAAGGCGTCCGAGGATCGAGATCCATCGCTGGACATGCTGAAATTGAACCCCGCGTTTGCGAGGGTGGCGTCCGATCCACGGTTTATGGAAGTGATGCGCACCGTCGGGTTGCCTCGCTGATCAGGGGTGGTTTGCGACTCGCGAGATTGGGAAGGCCTTGTTTTTCTTTCGTGACTGCAGACGGAACTGGAGTTCGCCCCCGAATAGCTTTCTCCCGTTGCCGCACCACGGGGCACAGCACGAGTCGGAATTCGTCGACCACGAACTGCTGCACGATCACTTTGCGACCGGGCATCACGTCTCAGGCGCGGCTGATGCGCTGGTTAACGCGATCGAACACCTTTCGCCAGCCCTGCGACAGCTGTTCGCGGTAGCCATCCGGGAACAGGCCCAGCGCTGTGTGTTTGAACGTAATAAGGGTTCCACGGTCCGTCTCCGTCAACCGATATTGGATGTTCGACGCAACCGCGAAAGACATCATCAGTGGCCCAGTAATCTCGAGCAGTGTCGGTCGCTTGATCGCCTGCACGTGTCCCCAGAGGTGCCCGTTGCCATCTCCGAGGTCGCGAAACCATCGTCCGCCCGGCCATGGTTCGAGTAGCATCGGCATCGGCGTGTCGTTGTGGCCGCGATTCGACGGCCCGAGTTCCTCGAGCAATGCGGCGAACGTGGCATCGAGCGATGCGCGGACAAGCGTTTCCTCGGTGACACTGAGCGTTAGATGGTCGAGACCTGGCGCGATTGCTGTCACATGGTCCTCCTGGGATTTCAATTCTTTTTGATCACGTTTGTTCGGCGCGTTGTTTCACGCGACTCAGCTGACGACGCCAATAACGCTCGAATAGGCTCGTCCATTCGTGGACGGCCCTGATGCTGTCAGCGTTCGCCCGATAGAACGCTTGCCGTCCGTCGCGCCTGACGTCGACAAGCCCGGCGCCATGAAGCACACGAAGATGCTTCGATACGGAGGGTTGTGGAACGTCCAGCGCGTCCACGACATCCCCAACCGAGTGCTCGACCGGGGCAAGGTATTCGAGAATCGCCCGCCGGGTCGGCTCGCCGATGGCGTTGAATGCGTCTGAAGCAGCGCTCGCCCTAGCCACACCGTGAATAATATGCTTATATAGGAATACGTCAAGCCGATTCCGGAATCGAGGCGGTGGCCATGCAGGACGAGACCATCGCAGCGCGCAAGACGCGGTCTGCCTACGTCGAGTCTCTTGCATGAAAGGGCGAGCGCATGGGTAGGCTGATCTTCGGAATGCTCATGTCTTTGGATGGTTATGTGGAAGACGGGCGCTTCGGATGGGACGCTGCTGAGGGCGAGGAGGTGCACTCTTACATCAACCAGCTGGCCTCCTCAGTCGGCACGTATCTGTATGGTCGAAGGATGTAGAGACGATGGTCTTTTGGGGTTCCCAACCAGCCGCAGTTCGTGGTCGACTGGGCGCGTCAGTGGCAGGCGGCCGAGAAAATCGTGTACTCCAGAACCCTCCCTGGGGCGCGCAGCGCGCGGACTCGCATCGAACGCGAATTCGATCCTGCCGCCGTGCGCCGACTGAAGGCCGATGTTCGCCACGATATTACCGTTGACGGGCCCGAACTTGCCGCGCAGGCGCTGAAGACTGGTCATGTCGACGAGATTCACATGATCGTCTGCCCCGTCGGCGGCGGCGCCGGAAAGCGGTTCTTCCCAGATCGCGTGCCGCTGAAGCTGGAGCTGGACGGTGAGCGCCGATTTCGCAAGGGTGTGATCGCTCTAAGGTACGCCGTGCGAGATTGACGGCCTGAGGAAGCCGCATCTGCCATCACGATTCAGCGCCGCCCACCGGTAGCCGTACGCCGCTTGCGTTTTCCTCGAGCGATTTCCGTCTCCAGTGCTGCAAGGGGCTGGTCCCACATACTGCGGAATGCATCGAACCATGCGTCGGCTTCCCGAAGGGGCCCTTGCTGGACCGCGTAGACACGACGTGTGCCATCAGAGCGAACTGAGGCGAACCCGTTGTCACGCAGCACACGCAGATGCTGCGAGACAGCGGATTGCGAAATACCGAACTCGCGCTCGATGACGGCGACGATATCACCGGACGCTTGGGGTCCTCTGGCCAGTACTTCGAGTATTCGTCGCCGGACCGGGTCTCCGAGAATGTCCAGTGCGTGCATGACGCGTCCGTCCGCGCCTACGCTTCGCCGGTGTACGCGGCGCGCGTCCGTTCGGCCGCGGCCCGCGCCGAGACAGCGTTTGTCCCGTCCGCGATCGACGCGAGGCACCACGCGTCACTGCTCTCACGGACGAATGCTTTCCCCTCATCGCTCATCAGCCAGGCCATTGCGGTCTTCGGGTCGAGCGTCCGATCGCCGGCAACATGCCGATCGAGGCCAAGCAGCGCCGAGTCCCAGCCGACGCCGACAGCACCCGGGCCGAACTGATCCCACAGATCGTCTGGGACATGGGCGATGTGCTCGAGCCGCAGTTGCGTGCCTCCGGGCTGAGAGGGTGACAAATCGACGATCACCCAACTTACTTGTCCTTGCATCTCCCAGGTAAGCGACAGGTGCCGAGGCGAATCGCAGGCCACGATCTCGCCTCCGGCGTTGCCCTTGAGTTGGTACCGGCCGCCGAGGCGTAAGTCACCGTCAACCGGCAGAAACCAGCGGGGGATACGCTCTGGATTGGTCAGCGCGTCCCACAGATCCTGTTGCGTGGTGTCGTACGTGCGCGTCGCGACGAGCACGCGTGCTGGTCGCCCCCTGAATTCGCGGGTGGTCAGTTCCCGCGTCGTCGCGCCGATCACACGGCCCACATCGATCATCATGACGGCCCTCCTCGAAAGGAATGTTGCACCGCCATAATATTAGACACAGCTAATATTAGTCAACGCTAATATCAGATCGGCTGGCGTCTCCCTCACGGGAAATGCAACCGGGCCCTTCGACCGCGGGCAGGTCTCGCTCGCCACGCGCGCAGGCCTCGAATCGCGCCAAGACACCGGGCCAGCCACCGTCCATGATCGCGCGAACAAACGACGCTCGCGCACCCAAACGCTCCCAGTGGCGATGCTCGACGACGATTCGAGTCGAAGACCCGATCGAGACGAAGTTGATTTCGACTTCGGTTGCCGATGTTTCCGAAATGCCTGGATGCCACGCGAACACGACTCGCATGCCGTCTTCAAAAGCCGTGAAACGACCCCAGATCTCCTCCCGCCCGTCATGCGAACGCTCGTACAGACGGCCGCCAAGGTGCGCTTCAACGTGACACGACGCCGCGTTCTCCAGAAACACCGATCGCGCTGCCAGGGGCCACCATTCATGAAGACGGCGTACAAACAAATCGAAGGCCGCCGCCGTCGTGAGCGGTACCGTCACGATTTTTTGGACGGGAGGTAGCGCTTCCCCTCGCGTCGCAAGGTTACTGCTCGGTTCGCCGACGGCGATTGCATCGCGACCCATAACGCCTCCAAGCGCAGAGACTACCCTCGTTTGCGAAGCTTCCGGGACTCCCGCACTGCCGCGGCTTGGAACGCACCCAAGACATCCTCCCAGAATCCTTCCAGGTAGTTCCGCAACAACGTCAGGCCGTAGAGGTCAACGCTATAGAACTTCTGGCGCCCACTTCGCTCCGAACGCAGTAGCCGCGCCTCTTCCAACACTCGGAGGTGTTGCGAGATGGCTGGCCGGCTGACCGTAAAGTCGCTCGCGATGTCGTTGACCGCGCGCGGTCGGCGCCGGACTGCTTCCACGATCGCGCGCCGCGTCGGATCGGCGAGCGCCTCCAGGACTTGTGCGACTTCCACTACTCGTAAGCGTAAACCGACATGTGCTGCCGGTCAACAACCTCTGTTTCGCGACTGATTCAGCCAATGTCTGTTTGACAACCGCACAGATCGACATGTAAGCTACGACTAACATGTAAGTCGCGGCTAACGTGACGCGGTGTTGACTGGACCGTCGCGGTGCCGACCGCGACAAGCGGAGGAGGTCGATGGTGAGCAAGAACCAGGTGCAATACGGCTATGAGATTTACATCGGCGCGCCTGTTGAGAGGGTCTGGCAGGGGCTGACCGATGGCGTTCTCACGCGGCAATACGTCTATGGCGCGCGACTGCAGAGCACTCTCGAGAAGGGCTCAGCGTTCGCGTTTGTCGCGGACGGTGACTTCAAGGTCGTCGATGGCGAAGTCATCGATGTCGAGCCAAATCGGCGCTTAGCCCTGACATGGCAAGCGCATTGGGACGCAGCCGTGTCGAAGGATCGCGCGTCTCGGGTCACGTACGAGCTCTCGAGCGCTGGTGCACATGCGACCAAGCTGCGCGTGCTCCATGACGAATTCGAGGGTGAAACCGCGACGTACAAGGGGTCCGTCGAGGGATGGCCGCTGATGCTGTCATCGCTGAAGACCCTGATCGAAAGCGGCAAACCGCTCGAGATGAAGTGAGCGAACCCTCTCAATCGTGATTCCAGGAGATTGCCATGACAACAAGAAGGGTGAGCGCAGTGATATCTCCGATCGCGAAAATCTTCGCGATCAACGACGATCTGGCGGTACGCGCGCTCGACGGTCTGACGGATGCGCAACTGTGGTCGGCACCAACGCGCGTGAACAATCCGATGATGTGGGTCGTCGGCCACTTCATTCAGACTCGAGCCCAACTCTTAACCCTTCTCGGTGAACCCATCGACACGGGGTGGCAAGAGCGGTTCATCCGTGGCGCCACCCTTCGCGACGCCACGCACTACCCGTCGCGAGATGAGATTGAACGGATCATGAATGACGTGACCTGCCGACTGCATCGGAAGCTTGCGACGATCGACGATGAGCAAGTCGATCGACCACCCTCCACTTCGCTTCCGGGCGCCGACACCGTGGCTGACGAAATCGCACTGTTTGCGTTCCACGATAGCTATCACGTCGGACAGATGGGATACATCCGGAAGGCCCTCGGATTTCCCGCACTAGCGGGTTAGCGGTGTGCCTGGGTCACGAGTGGACGACGCCTCAATCGGGGGAAAGCGCTGTAAACGTGAGTGAGCCATGGCAGCGACGCTGCTACTTCGCATTGCATCGGTAATTTCGCTCGTCTTTACCGCGGGTCACAGCCTCGGCGGCCTGCAAGAGTGGTCACCGATGGGCGAGAACGATGTCCTCAAGGCCATGAGGGCCGTCCGCTTCGATACCATGGGCGCGAACCGCTCGTATCTCGACTTCTTCCTAGGTTTTGGGTGGTCGATCAGCGTGGCCATGCTGCTGCAAACGATGCTCCTGTGGCAGCTGGCCGCGTTGGCTCAACCAAACGCGGCCCGCGTCCGCCCGATGATCGCCGTATTCGCCCTGGCAACGCTCGCCAGCGGTGTAATTGCCTGGCGCTTCGTCTTTCCGGTGCCGGCACTCTTTTCAGGGGCGCTAGTGTTTGTGCTGTCGGCGGCGTACTGGGTGGCGCGCTAACAATGCGCCCGACACGTTCGACGACGGCTGCCGATTGCGCCGGGCTTCGCTTGTTCTCCTCGCAACCTCAGCCGAACCTCCACAGCTCGCAACCCGCGAGCGCGAGCGGAGGAAATGCGCCCCCGTCGCAATTCAAGGGTTCGCAGCAGTGGCTCAAAGACGGTGCCAGCTGCTTTTAGCGCCCCGTTAGTTCGTTCGTACGGGAGAATGACAGTGAGAAGCCCGTATGTGCGCTGCTTCATCGAAGCCCATCATCGGCGATCCATGGACGATGGTCGATCCACTCGGCGACGCGCTGCGCATTCTGCGTATGAGCGGCGTCTTCTATTGCCGGTCGGAGTTCACCGCTCCGTGGGGTTTGGCACTGCCGCCGTTCGATCAAAGCATGATGTTTCATGTCGTGACGGAAGGCCGATGCTGGGTCGAGGTCGACGGGGCCGATTCGTGCGTTCTGCAGCCGGGCGCCGTCGCTCTGATCCCGCATGGTGAGGGCCACAGCTTGCTCGGTGAGCCCTCCGCCATTCCGATAGACCTACTCGATGCTCCTCGCGAGCTTCTCAGCCCGCGGTATGAGTTGCTGCGGCACGGCGGTGGCGGCGCCAGGACATCGATGGTGTGTGGTCTGGTTCGTTTTGATCACCCCGCGGCCGGCGATCTGCTGCGCCTGCTCCCACGCGTCATCTACCACGACGTCACGTCACCACAAGCCGAGTGGATCCACAGCACTCTCCGCGTCGTCGCGGCTGAAGCGCAAGCGATGCAAGCCGGCGGCGAAGCACTGATCACTCGGCTCGCCGACATCCTGATACTCGACACCGTCCGATCGTGGTTCGCCAAGAATCTGGAGCGGTCAGGATGGGTGGGTGCTCTCCGTGACAAGCAAATCGGCCAGGCGCTGACGTTGATTCACCGCGATCCAAACCGCGATTGGACGCTGGAGTCGTTGGCGAGTGCCGTCGGAATGTCCCGTTCCGCGTTCGCCGCGCGCTTCACAGAGCTGGTTGGAGCCCCGGTGATGCACTACGTGACGCGATGGAAGATGCATGCGGCCGAGTTGTCGCTGCGTGAGGAGCGAGCCTCGTTGAGCGACATCGCCGATCGTCTGGGCTACTCGAGCGAGGCGGCATTCAGCCGCGCCTTCAAGCGTGTGACGGGTCGCTCGCCGGGCTCGATCAAGCGAGCCAACGACGTGTCCACTCTTCGTTTGTAATCCTTCCGAACGCGCCGGCTTTTCTGCTCTTCCGCGGCGGGCGACGACATCCGTGCGCCCTCGGCCGACGCGCGATCAGACCGTCCCCTGATGCGCCCTCAACGAGTGTCCACCTGAAAGAGTGGACGAAAAGCCGCAATCGCTGGACGCGTGGTGATGGCGCTGTCCACCAATCGCGCGCAGAGTGGTGACATCGGTTACGCAGGATGTCGCAAACAGGTGAGAACAGGTGGACTGGTGCTGCAGATTACGCCGGCCGAACATCAGGCCCCTTCAACTGTTGGCGCAAGGCAAATCGCTCGATGAGATTGCGCAGATTCTCGAGGTCAGCGCCTGGGCACTTGAGAGATATCTGAGTGTCCTTCTTACTCGAATAGGGGTCTCGAGAATAGCGGAAGCCGTCGAAAGCGCGAAGCGCAGGGGACTGTTGTTCTCCGGTCAAGGTCAAGAAGGAGAAGGCAATGACGACAAAACCGACACTGGTTCTGGGAGCAACCGGGAAGACCGGACGCCGCGTGGTGCAGCGGCTCACGGCGCGGGGATTTCCCGTTCGGGCGGGGTCGCGGTCGGCCAGCCCGCCGTTTGACTGGGAGGATCGCACGACGTGGGTGCCAGCTTTGAACGGCGTGTGTGCGGTGTACGTGACGTACTACCCGGACGTTGCGGTTCCTGGCGCGGCGGACGTCGTCGGCGACTTCGCGAAGCTGGCCGTCGACAATGGGGTGCGACGGCTGGTGCTCTTATCGGGCCGGGGCGAAGACGGAGCTGTTCTGGCCGAGCGCGCGGTGCAGGCGTCCGGCGCCGACTGGACCGTGTTGCGCTCGTCGTGGTTCAGTCAGAACTTCAGCGAAGGCTTCTTTGTCGACCAGTTGCTAAACGGTGAACTGGCGTTGCCCGTGACGACCGTGCGGGAACCGTTTGTGGATGCCGACGACTTGGCCGACGTCGCCGTCGCCGCGCTCACCGACGAACGCCACATCGGACAACTTTACGAGTTAACGGGCCCTCGCTTGATGACGTTTCCGGAAGCGATCGAGGAGATCGGTCGAGCCGCAGGCCGCCAGATTCGATACGTCTCAGTCTCGCCAGAGCAATATGCGTCGTCGCTTGCTGAACAAGGTATTCCAGCGGAGTTCGTGTCCCTGGTGCAGTACTTGTTTGCGGAAGTCCTGGACGGCCGTAATGCTCATCTCACCGACGGAGTTCAGCGTGCGCTTGGCAGGCCACCGCGGGATTTTTCAGAATACGCGAACAAAACCGCGGCGACCGGAATCTGGAACGGTACTGATCAGCCTCACGCACCAGCTGATGCGGGAGTGTCACTGTGATCAATCGGTGGACCGTCGTGTTGACGTTCGCCTCCGCTCTGGGATCCGGACTGAATGCCGGCGTCTTCTTCGCGTTCTCCTCGTTCGTGATGAAGGCGCTGGCCCGTCTTTCACCGTCGCAAGGCATGGCTGCGATGAACACGATCAACGTGGTGGCGGTGACGCCGGTGTTCATGACCGCGCTGTTCGGCACAGGCGCAGCCTGTCTTCTGCTCGCTGTCGTGACACCCTTCACGTGGCACAAGCCGGGGCGCGCCTACGTCTTCCTGGGCGCCGTGTGCTATCTCGTTGGCGCCATTCTCGTGACCATGGTCTTCAACGTACCTCGCAATCATGCGCTCGCGGGCGTGGATCCGTCGACTGTCGACGCCGGTCGCCGATGGACCGAATTCGTCAGGTCGTGGACGATGTGGAACCATGTTCGCATTGTTGCCGCGCTCACCGCGGCGGCTTTTCTGACGCTCGCGCTCCGCTCATTGCAGGACGGAACGATCGCGAATCTAGAACCGCTCGCTGGAGCAGTTCGATGACGCTTCGAGTCACAAGCGATCGTCGACCGCGTCGCAGACGAGTACCGGACAAGAAATCCGATCGGCAACCGTCTCGGGTGTGTACGCTCGGGCGCGCTCAAAGAATTCAAACGGCGTCGCGACTCGAAACCACCCAGAGCGCTTGGTCGATATACCAGCGAAGTGAGCCATCAGTCTGCATCGCCGTTTGAATCGCCGCGTCACATGCGTGTTCATCTCGTGCTTCGAGCAGCGCTCGGAGCCGCGGGCCCAAGAGGGTCAAGACCGACGCGTATCCGTCGAACAGGCCATCGATCGTAACGACTGCGCGAATGCGATGTTCATACGCCGCTGCCCTTGGCGCGAGGTATCCGCCGAACGACACCCTGATTAGTCCCAGCCTCGTCGCGTCGATTTCGCGAACGCCCTCGCAATAGTTGACAATCGGCGTCACCACCTTTTCCCAGTCGGGGCGAACCAGAGACCTTGCTCGCGCACGACAGTCGGCTGGCCGGGTCCCTCGAATGTCAACACCTGAAAACCGCGCTCCAGAGCGTCAAAGCCGGCGATGTGCAGCATTTCCTCCTGGCTGCCATCGAACCCGTTGAACATCAACACGGTAGGCCGCGATGTCTCGTCGAGGGTCGCTCGATAGAGAATCGCCGGCAGGCGGTGATCTCTCCGTCCGCGCTCAGCTTGATGTACCCGGCCAAGGAGGTTCCCGGTTACTCGCGGGATGAGTTCATCGCCGACTTGCTCCGAGAGCACGAAACCGAAGTGCGTCGCTGCTTGGAGAAACGCGTGGTAAAGGTGGAGATCGACTTTACCGAGGCGCGGCTCGCGGTAAAGATCGACCCCGGCTGCTGAACAGCTTCATCGATTTGAACAATCTGCCGCTGGCGCGTTTCTCAGGCGCGGAGCGGAAGCGCATCGCCGTGCACACCTGTCCGGGAGCGATTGTGATTCGACCCACAGGGCGGATGTCGATTACGCCGATCTGTTGCCGAGACTGTTCGATCTGAATGCCGGATCGTTTTGCATTGAGCTGGCACGAGAACAAGACCGGCCACGGGTTCTCAAGATCATTCGCAGGCATCTGAAGAAAGATCCCCAGATCTTTGTCGGCGTCATTTCTTCGATCGATCCGCGTATTGATACGGCGGAAGAGATGCGCGACCGCATCCTCGCAGCGAGCGAATATATCCCCGCCGATCAATTGGGAACGACCGATGACTGCGGATTTGCCTCGTTGAGAACGCCTACCTGCAGAAGGAACTCAAGACGGAACGCGGCTTGACGAAATGATTGGCAGGAGCCCGGCGCTGGCTGGCGTTCGCAAGCTGATTGCGCAGGTGGCACCGACCGAGTCGACCGTTCTCATCCTGGGAGAAACAGGGACTGGTAAGGAATTGATCGCCAGGGCCATCCACCGCCTGAGCCCTCGCCGGAATCGGCCGCTGATCAAGGTGAACTGCGGTGCGATCTCGCCAACCCTGATCGAAAGCGGACTTTTTGGCCATGAGAAGCGTTTGGTTCTCGGCTTCATCGGATCGACGTGGCCACGGTCGTACTTCGCCGCGCGTCGTTCCGGCCGGAGCGCGTCGAGATACGCATCGGCCAGCAACCCTCGATAGGCCACCCGCCATGCCCTCACGTGCACGCGCGCGACCGCCATCGCATCGTAGGTTCAGCAATTCGGAGCAGTGTCTCCATGAGCAGCAGCCACATCTAGACGGACGTCCTCCGCCAAAGCTTCAAAGAAGTACGTCCGATGGCAACCGACCAGAGCGGCACCTTGACTGTGAACGCCGTCCCAAAGCGGGTTCGTGCCAGCTTGCCTCACAAACATTGTGGCGCTTAGGGAATCGGATGTAGACGAAGAAACGCGTCCGCCGCGTCGCGGGCCCGAGCTTCGATCGCGCGGGCATTCGGTCGCGGAGCGACACCGAGCAACAGACTAACCAACAAATCGCGCCAGAGCAGTCCGGCGAACTGCTCGGCCAGGTCTGCCGGGCTGCCGCCGATCAATCCCGCCTCGTGCGCCGCGGCCATAATCTGGCGCAACGCGGCACGTCCCGTCTCGCGCCCTAACGAATCGAGCGTTCGCGCCACCTCGGGCGCCTGGACCGCCTCGGCGATCGCCAGCCGAAAGACCCCCACGACTTCGGGATCGCTCACCTCCCGCACGAACCGGGTCCCAAATGCCGTCAGCACCTGCGCCAGCGTCGCGCGGTCGCGCGGCACCGGCATGTTGGCTGGCGCCTGAAATCGTTTGGCGCGCTCCCCGATGGCCGCGATCAGCATCTTCTGTTTGTTGCCGACCAGCGCGTACAGCTCACGCTTCGACACGCGCGCACGCGTGGCGATCTCGAGCGTGCTCGTTGCCGCGTAGCCCCGCTCCTGAAAGGCCTCGAATGCCGCAGTCAGGATGCGCTCACGCACCGCCGCCGCGTCACCGCTATCTTTTGCTCTTGACATTGGTACCAAATGGTACCACACTCGCTCTCATACGGTACCGCGTGGTACCACAGCGGCCTGGAGGGCCATCACGAAAGGAGACACGCATGTTACCGCAACTCGCATTCTTTGGGAGCATCGCATTCAGCGTGATCGCGTGGGCGATTGTCGCGGCACGCTACATCTGGCCGGCGCTCCGCCCTCGACAACGCGTGGCGGCGTTGCGACCGCTGCTCATCCTACACAGCTTCCGCTTCCTCGGAATGGGATTCCTGGTCCCGGGCGTCGTATCGCCGGATCTGCCGCGCGCCTTCGCGACTGCCGCGGCCTTTGGAGACATCATCGCTGCGGCTCTGGCGCTGTTGTCGATGCTGACGCTGCAAAGGACCCCCGGCTTACTCGTCGCGTGGATTTTCAACGTCTGGGGCTCCGTCGATCTCGTGAACGCCTTCTACCAGGCGAACGCCACCGGGCTGACGCCTGGCCAGTTGGGCGCGGCCTACTTCATTCCTACGCTGATCGTGCCGCTGCTGCTCATCACGCACGGCCTCGCGTTCTGGATTCTTCTACAGCATCAACAAGAACCCGCGATGGGGCAGAGCAAACAGCCAGCGCTCCGATTATCGGCGGTGCAGACGTTGCCGGAGTAGTAGCCACCAGACACCAATAACCGAAACACGTTGACTCGAGGTGCATCCATGAAATTCTTGCCGCCGTTCATGCTCTCGGCGTATCCAGTCGCAGCTGTCGCGCAATCTCCGTCGTCATCAGCCCAGACGCCTTCTGCGGTGCCATCGCCGAAGACGACGGAAGTGATGGTCATCCTCACGGCGAAGGAAGGCGTGAGCCGACAGCAGATTATGAACATCATGCCGGCCGAAGTTCGGGCTACGGTAAAACTCTATCTCGACGGCACGATCCGCCAGTGGTACTCGAAGGGCGACGGAAAAGGCGTGATCTTCGTGATCGACGCGAAGACGATCGAAGAAGCTCACGCCGTCATCGACGCGATGCCGTTGGCGAAGGAACACCTGATGGACCACGAGTACATCCCCGTGGGTCCGCTCATGCCGCTCGCGGCTTTGATCGCTCGGTGAAGGACCAACGTCATGGCCGCCGAATCAAACAATCCGGTCGTCAGTCTGACCGACGTGTTCAAGACATACAAGGTCGGCGAAGTGGACGTGCCAGCGGTAAAGGGCGTCACCTTCAGTATTCCGCGACGACGCTTCTCGGTGATTGTCGGGCCGTCGGGTAGCGGCAAGACCACGCTGCTCAACCTGATCGGTTGCATCGACCGGCCGACAAGCGGCCGCGTGGCGGTGGCCGGCCAGGATCTGGCGACACTCACCGACAACGCGATTTCAGATTTTCGTGCACAGAAGGTCGGCTTCATCTTCCAGAACTTCAGCCTGATCCCCGTCTTCTCGGCGTACGAAAACATCGAGTACCCGCTCCTGCTGTTGGGCGTGAGTGCGGCGGAACGACGCCGCCGTGCCACGACCATGCTCGAGGCCGTCGGTCTCGTCGATCACGGCGAGCAGCGACCGAATCAGTTGAGCGGGGGCCAGAAGCAACGGGTCGCGATCGCGCGCGCACTCGTGAAAGACCCTGAGTTCGTGCTCGCCGACGAACCAACGGCCAATCTCGATTCGCACACGGGCGCGTCAATCATCGAGTTGATGCGGCGCATGCAGGAGCAGTATGCGACGACATTTGTATTCTCCACCCACGACCGGCAGCTCATGTCTCACGCGGACGAAACGTTCACGATCCGCGACGGCGTGCTCGTGGATCGCGTGACAGGAGCCACGTCATGATGATGTTGAAGATCGCCGCTCGCAACCTGTTCCGCAATACGCGTCGATCGGTCACGACGCTGGGCACGATCACGATTGGGGCGGCGGCCGTGATGGTGTTCGGCGCGTACATCACGTACATCCAGTACGGCGTCCAAACCAACGCCGTCCAGCACACCGGGCATCTTCAGGTGTTCCGCAACGGGTATTTCGCTTTTGGAACCGCGTCGCCCGGTGCCTGGGGGATCGATCACTACTCGACCGTCCTGCGCCTGATCCGGAACGACCAGACTCTGCAGCGGCTCTCTGCCATCGTGACGCCGGTTCAGTCCCTCGCGGGCATCGCGGGGAACTTTGAGAACAACACGTCGAAGACCTTCTTCGGCGTCGGCTTTGTGCCGTCCGAACGGGATCGGATGAAGCAGTGGGACGAGTATGGAACGGAGCCGCGAGGTCTCAAGCATTCCGGGTTGAACGATAACGACCTCTCGAAGGGCGTCACTGGTATGGGTCTCGTCCGAATCCTGGGCCTCTGCGATCAGCTGCATCTCGACAGCTGCCCGCGGGCGATCCAGCGGCCGTCGCCGCCGTCCGAATTCGCGGGCGAAGACCCGCCACCATCATCCGCGAACCTTGCGGATCTGGCGAGCCGGGACAAACCCGAAGGTGACGCGGCGACGAACGCCAATCCGACGATCGATCTGCTGGCAGCCACCGCCGGCGGCGCACCAAACGTCGTCAGCCTGCAGGTCGCCAACGTCGAAATACAACCGTTCAAAGAGCTCGATGACAACTACGTCGGCATGAACATCGGTCTCGCGCAGGACCTGATCTACGGACGAGGCGAACACAAAGCGACCGGGATCGTTCTGCAACTGCATCGGACGGAGGATCTCAGCGCAGCCCGCGCACGACTCTTGTCACTGTTCAAGGAGCGCGGGCTCGATCTCGAAGTGCGGGACTTCACCGACCTCAATCCGCAATACAACCAGATCACCGGTCTGTTCAGATCGATCTTCTCGTTCATCACGCTGATCATCGGAATCGTCGTGCTCTTCACCGTCAGCAACGCCATGAGCATGAGCGTGATCGAGCGCACGGGCGAGATCGGCGCGACGCGCGCCATGGGGGTCCGTCGGCAAGGCATCCGTGAACAGTTTCTGGTCGAGGGAAGCGTGCTCGGCGCGATCGGCGCAACCGTCGGCGTCTTCGTGGCCCAACTCGTGGCTTTCAGCGTGAACCACGCCGGCCTGACCTGGACCCCGCCAGGCGCGGGAGCCCCGGTTCCCCTGCGTCTGTATACGAACGGCGTCGATGCGCTCGTTGTGTTGACGTGGATCGGATTGCTCGTCGTCTCGGCTGCGGCCGCGTTGATTCCCGCGAATCGCGCGGCGCGGATGCCGGTGGTGGACGCCCTTCGGCATGTGTGAGGTGGTGTTATATGGCTAAGACGTTCCCGCTCGTCGCGCTCATCGCGGCGACGCTTTTGCTTCTTCCGGAGGTCGCGTCCACGCAGGCACCTGCGACGGGCGGGACCCCGAGTCCGCAGGACGTGGTGACGGCGTTGGATCACGTACGTAATCCGGATCAGCCGTTTCGCGTCGCGCTCAGTATTGTCGAATACCTCAGTAACAAGCCGC
>DATFWL010000156.1:0-8196 GCA_035259385.1 Vicinamibacterales bacterium
TCGCCAAGCTTTCAATACTCGCGGTTGATCGTCTTCAACCAGGCGGATGCGAAGAGGTAGTCGACCGCGCTCGGCGAATTCGCTCCTTCTCCAGCAATACGACCTACAAGCGTCGACTCGTATCCGTGCAGGCTGCGAAAACGTCTCCCAAGCGAAACTCGCGAAATCCGGAGAGGATGTTCGGTTCGGCGGTGCCCCCCAAAGCCCAGATCCTCCGCTGATCCGGTTGACGAGTCAACACGCTCCGAGGCGTCGATGTCCCGCGCCACAATGCGATCCCTTGATGGCTGTGCTGCGCCGGAACTGTCACTCGCTGAACATCACCGAGCACGTAGGCGAGCGCCTCTCGCGTTTGCCCGAACGTGGTCGGGCGCCGCGTGGGCAGTCTCGATGTGCTCACACGAGCCGCCCGAGACATCGGTTTCGCTCTGCCGACGCCGGCATAAAGCTGCTGCAGTATTGTGTCGGGCACGTGGTGGTCCAGTCGAAACAAATATCGCAGTTGGGGTCTGCCGCCGCTCGATACAATGTCCGGCCGGCCGTGACACCGCACCTCACCCACGTACGTGAAATGTTTCGGCTGACTTCTGAGAAACACGGAGATGCGGGTGTCCGCACTCTGCAACGCACGATAGTCGTCCTGGTCTTCTGTTACGCCACGCCGAGTGATCCACGTCACCGAAGTGCTGTCGATGCAATCTTTGTAGTCGTAGTTCTCCTCGAGCTCGGTCTTATCCAAAGTGATCCATATGAAATACCCGCCGTCGGGCAACTGCGGCGATAGTCCCGTGGTGCGGTGACGCTGCTGATGAAACTGAATACCGAACAGGGCGAACGCCTCCTTACGCGACGTTTCCCAGTGAAGCGGCAACTTCAGCGCCGTGGTTGTTGACCCAGCGGCTTCGCTGCCTCGGAATCCGAATGACCTCGAACCAGAGGGCTCTCAACCGCCGCGCAACCGTCCGTTCGCCGCCGCTGAATTGATTGGGCCGCAGCGGCCTGCCGGAGGCAACCGAAAAGCCGTGAGCTGCTCCGACAATCGCCTTGGAGTCGTATCGGCGCCCGTCGTGAACCAGGAAGTAGCTCTTCGCGGGTCGGTAGCCGTATTGCGCAAGGAAGGCGTCTGGGCCAATACGGTCGTATTCGGCTATCGCACGGTGCACGCTGACCGTCGTAAGTTGTGGTAGAGGCATTGAGATGTTATAGCTGAAAAAGGGGGGGCGGTCACTCGGAGGTCGTGTCACTATCGTTAAGCCTCGTCCTCGAGCGACCGTCTAGGAGTCGCCCTACGTCCGCAATCGTCTCTGAACTCGCCTGTGCATGCCGAACACATCGTATCGGTTGGTGTCCTTGAACTTGTCTGCAATGACCGTTAAGCTCTGTTCGCGTTGACATCCGTGCTGATTTCGCTTCTGGCGATTCGTGCTGCACTACTCGTGCGCCCTGGCCGATATGTCCATGAATCAATCGATCCGCTCTTACACTGAGCCGACTTGATCATGATTAAGCGACAAACGGTTTTCGTCCTCGGCGCCGGTGCGAGCCAAGCGTACGGTTTCCCAAGTGGTGCCGAACTAGTGGACCGCATCTGCAAGAGATTGGAAGATCCAGATGGCGAGGCGGCACGCACACTCTCTAGCCTTGGCCACAATATTCGTAACCAGCTTGCCGCTTTTCGAAGACGACTCAAAGAATCTCGACTGAACTCGATCGATGCCTTTCTCCAGCGTCGCCAGGAATATGCAGAGGTAGGAAAGGCAGCAATTGCTCAGGAGCTCCTGCAATACGAAACCGACGCTCTATTGTTCCCCTCTCGTGAGTGCGATTGGTACCGCACGCTGTTCAACGAGATTTTGCCGGCAAATGCTGACGACTTCGAGCCGAGTCTCTTAAAGGTCATCACCTTTAACTTCGATCGCTCCTTCGAGCATGCATTGTTTCGTTCGCTTGAGACTCTGTTCGACAATCCGGAAGAGTCGTTCGCAGGAGGGCGCAACAGGCCCGTGGAAATGTTGAAGAGGTTTCCACTGCTTCACGTTCACGGACAACTCGGCACGCTCGGGTACTCGCCTGGGAACGCGACCGTCCGTCCCTACTGTCCGGCTTCAGATGCTCCGACGATCGAGGCATGCGCGAGGCAGCTTCGGATTGTTTATGACGGCGCGCTGCAGGAGGCGCTCGACACGGCACACGAGTGGTTACTCGAAGCGGAGGTTGTCTGTTTCCTCGGCTTTGGGTATCACGAGCTAAACCTTGAACGCTTGGACGTTCGGCGAACACTTCGTGGTAAACGTCGAGTGTGGGGGACACGGTGTGGCCTTGGCGCTGGATTTGTTACCAAGACAAGTCGCATCTTTGAAGCAATAAATTGGGTGCAACCGCAATGGACGATCGTGGATCTCTTGAACGAGACTGAGGTGATCCACGAATGATCGAGAGTGGTGCGCCGCATCTGTTGCTCTAACAAGCCGTTTGCGTCGCTCCCTCTCGCGTCGGCCGGAGTCGGTCCAACCCTCCTCCAAAAGCCGTTCGGCGTCGGGGTGCCCCTGCGTGCCCGCGTCGGGTTGTTGTAAATCCCGCTTCCAGTTCCCACGGGATCGCGCATTCGAATTTGCACGATTCCCGCGGTGAAACTTTTGTGACCTGCTGGCGGCGATGATGTTGCCGCGTGTGGGGAATGAGTCCTTTCACTGATGTCCTGCCCGATCTCGCCTCTGCTGATGCCCCCGCGAAAATTCGAGCGAGTGGCCGGGTGCGGCGCCGGTGGGTCGTCGAGCGAACGTTCGCTTGGCTGAATCCGCTCCGCCGCCTGCGCGTCCGGTACGACAAACGGGCCGAAATCCGTGAGGCGGTTCTTTCGCTCGGGTGCGTGCCGATCTGCTGGCACGCTCTGCGGAAGAGCCGGGCGAGCGAGTAGGCGAGCGCACTCCAGCGTCAGTTCTCGCCAGCGGAAAAAACGAACTACAATCGGCGTCAGATACGCGCAAGAGCTGTCCGTGACTCTTTCGACAGGCACGCGACTCGGCTCGTACGAGATCCTGGCGCCCCTCGGCGTCGGCGGGATGGGCGAGGTGTACCACGCGCGTGACCCGCGGCTTTGCCGCGACGTTGCCATCAAGGTCTTGCCCGCCGAGTTCAGCGCCAATGCCGATCGCGTGCGCCGCTTCGAGGAGGAGGCACGTGCCGCGGCCGCGCTGAATCATCCAAATATCCTCGCGGTCCACGACATCGGCACGCACGACGGATCGCCGTACATCGTGTCCGAGTTGCTCCACGGTGACACCCTGCGCGAGCGGCTAGCCGCGGGGGCGCTGTCGGTACGGAAAGCGGTCGAGGTCGCCGGTCAACTCGTGCACGGCCTGGCCGCGGCGCACGAACGAGAGATTGTCCATCGCGACCTGAAGCCGGAGAACGTCTTCGTGACGCGTGACGGTCGCGTCAAGATTCTTGACTTCGGATTGGCGAAAACCGCCCCGGTAGCCGGTGGAGGCGTGGATGTGACCCGCACGCCCCTGACTCTGGATGGCACCGTTCTCGGGACGGTTGGCTACATGGCGCCGGAACAACTCCGGGGCGAGCCGAGCGATGCGCGGACCGATATCTTCGCGATCGGGGTCATGCTGCACGAGCTGATCACCGGCCAGCGCCCGTTCCACCGCGGCTCGGCGGCCGACACGGTAACCGCGGTGCTCCGCGAAGAACCGCCGGATCTCGCGCTGCAACCCGGTGTGCCCGCCACGCTCGCCCGCATCGTGCGACGCTGTCTGGAAAAAGACCGGATGAACCGCTTCCAGACCGCTCGCGATCTGGGCTTCGCCCTCGAGACCGTTACGGACGCGACAATGATGCCGCCGTCGAAGGCGGAGGTGGAGGATCGGTCCGTCGCCGTGCTGCCCTTCACGAACATGAACACCGATCCCGACAGCCAATATTTCAGTGACGGGCTGGTCGACGACCTCATCAATGCGCTGACGCACCTGCCTGGGCTCCGCGTCGCGTCGCGCACGTCAGCGTTTCGCTTCCGCGGCGGCGATGTCGACATCAAGGAGATCGGTCGAGCGTTGCGCGTGGCCACTGTGCTCGAAGGCAGTGTCCGGCGGACCGGCCATCGCCTGCGCGTGACCGCGCAACTCATTAACGTCGCCGACGGGTATCATCGCTGGTCCGAACGCTACGACCGCGAGATGGCCGATGTGTTCGACATCCAGGACGACATCGTGGCATCGATTATCAAGGCGCTTGCGCCGGCGCTCGTTGGCGAGGCACAGACCGCCGTCAAACGGCCCACCGAGAATCTCGAGGCCTACGAACTGTACCTGAAGGGCCGAGAGTACCGGTTCCAGATGTCGCCAGCCTTGATGCCGATCGCCATTCGCTCGTTCGAGCAGGCCATTGCCTTGGACCCGGACTATGTGCTCGCGTACGCGGGTCTCGCCGATTGCCACACGACATTGAGGAGCGGAGGCTGGGTCTCGGAAACCACGGCCCGCCCGCCAGCCAAACGGGCACTTGCACGTGCGATGGCGCTGGATCCGATGCTCCCCGAAGTCCAACTCGCACAGGGGCTGTTCACCTTCCAGCTGGAGCGCGCGTGGCTTGGCGCCGAGCCGTATTTTCTCCACGCGCTTGAGCTAAAACCCCGCTGGTCGTTGGCCCACGTGCGCTACAGCGTGTTCCTCGCCTTCGCGTACCGACATGACGAGGCGGTGGCCCACGTGAACGCGGCTCTCGACCTCGATCCCCTGTCGCCGTTCGTGCATGTGCTTGGCGGGCTCGCAATGAACCTGTGCGGGGAGCATCTGAAGGCCGAACATCTCATCCGCCGGACGCTGGATCTCCAAGCCGACCACGTGGCCGGACTTTGGGGGTTGGCGTTTCTGCTCACCGCAACCGGTAGGGCGGCCGAGGCCATTCCCGTGGCCGAGCGCCTGGTTGCGCGCTCCCGCGCGCCGACCATTGTCGGCACACTTGGGATGGCGTATGGCCTCGCGGGCAGGGCTGATGACCTGGTGCGACTCGAGCACGAACTCGAGGAGCGACGCAACCGCGGAGAGTACATCTCGCCCACTTCCCAGGTCCAATTCGCGATAGGTCGGGGCGACAGCGCCTTGATCAGGCGCGCGTTGGAGGAGTGCCTCGCCGACCACACGTCGATCTATACCCTACGCGTTTTCACTGGCCTGTTACTCGACGATTGGCGAGCAGATGGGGCCATCGATGAATTGCTCCAGCGGCTCGGTGACATCCGACCACCCGCCACGAGCACGATGCGGATATGATTCGCGCGGGCCGTGCGAACTTCTGTCTTCAGCGCGAAGCCGACCTCGACCCCCGATGGCCAGCGGTTTGTCCATGGTGAAAGACGATTCCGGCACAGGGCGGCTCCACATCGGGTTCAACTGGTCCGAGGAACTGAAATCCCTCGTGTCGATGAAGTGGCGACGGCGCTGGCCTGCGGAACAGGGCCAGGCGAGGTCTTGACAGCCTCTTAACACTCGGTGCGCGGAGTGCAACTGGTAGTATTTACCAATGGAAGGCGCCTTGTGCGTTCGGTGGACTGCGGTCGATCGGAACGCCGACAAACAACATCTGCCGCTGCTTGGTCAATGGCGATGGTGCTCAGACTCCAGTGGCGTCGACCAAGAGGCGATGGCTCGGGCGCTGGGTTTGCTCGAAGCCCTCGAGCGGCCGCCGTTTAACCCTCGGGCATCCATCGGCGTCGCGATCCGCTAAACAGCAGCATGGCTTGCGGCCGGTTACGAACGTGACTGGCTACGTCACGCACGAGCGGCTCTTGTGCGGCAAGACGCCCGCTCAGATCGATGGCGCTGCTCGATCGGCTCCTGCATCATGCGCACTGCTCAAATGCGTGGCGCGCAGCTGGCGGACGAAGGTTCGCACCGATTTGCGTACCGAGGAGGCCACAAAGTTAGAAGTACATTCTAAGGTCACACGCTCGGACTGCCATCCCCGAAGCTGACAGAGATGCCAAACGAGATTGATGAGCGAATCAGCGTCGTGGAGTACGACCCTCGGTGGCGCAGCTGGTATACATCGGATGCCGAGGAGCTATCACGCGCTCTCGGTCCGCGGCTACCGGAAGTGCAGCATTTTGGCGGCACGTCCGTGCCAGAGATCGCCGTTAAACCCATCATTGACATCCTCGTGGCGCCCGTCGAGTGGCCCTTGGGTGCAACAGATCGCCATACCTTAGACCAGCTCGGCTACGAGTACCTCGGTGAGGCAGATATCGCTGGACGGGAGTACTTCCGAGGAAGAGGTCCGCACGACACTAACCTTGCGCTCGTCCAGTGGGGATCGGCCCTCTGGTGCGACAATCTGCTCCTTCGAGACTTTCTACGTGCCCACAGAGACGAAGCCAATGAGTACGCGCGGGCAAAAATGGAGGCGTGGCAGAGTGGAGCGCAGACGCTGCTCGCTTACTCGGCCGGCAAGGCACATGTCGTAGCAGCTTTGTTGAATGCCGCCAGAAAGTGGCGATCCCGTAGCCCTTGATTCGCTAAGACGTTGAGATAGACTGCTGAAATGCCTAAGCACTCATCCCACATGCTCGAACTCGCGAGACGTGGCGCCGAGGCGCGTTTCCGCGAGTTGCTCGACGAGTTGAAGTCCCTCACGTCGGCGTTCCCTCACCTTCGCGACTCCTTCGATCGTGACGAGTTGCCCTTGGACTTCATTCTGCGGCAAGGTCGCGACAAGGCACGGACGGCGGCTCCCAAGGCTCGTCCGCAACGCAGCATGTCCGCCGCTCAACGGAAGGCGGTCAGCGTGCGGATGCGGAGGTATTGGGCGGCAAGACGTCGAGCGGAGGGACGGACGAAGTAAAGGCCGGTATCAACCCAAGGTTCGGCGCTCGTGGAGGGCCCACCCGTGACGCCTGACGCCGCCTTTGAACGCCTCCGCCGGTTCCTCGCAGCGGAAATGCGGATGTCGCACATCTACCAGCCGCTCATGCTGAAGACGCTGCTGCAGCATGACGGCCACGCCTCGAATCGTGAGATTGCCGCTGCGTTTCTTCGGGAAGACCAGAGTCAACTGGACTACTACGAAGAGATAACCAAGCGAATGCCTGGCCGAGTGTTGCAGCGCCACGGCCTCGTCGAGCGCGCTGGTGACGGATACGCCCTTCCCCGCGAGTTGAACACGCTGTCAACGGCTGAGAGGGCGGAGCTGGTTCGGCTGTGCGATGACGCCATCGACGGGTACAAAGCAAAGCGCGGGGCAACGATTTGGGAACATCGAGCCGTGGGCCTCGGGCAGGTTCCCGGTCGCTTCCGCTACGATACGCTGAAACGTGCGGGTTTTCGTTGCGAACTGTGCGGCATCCCAGCAAGCGAACGCGCACTGGACGTGAACACATCGTTCCGCGAAAGCACGGCGGCACCGACGAACCCGAGAACCTACAGGCCCTCTGTTGGTTGTGCAACACGAACAAGGGAGCCGGGGATGCGACGGACTTCGGGCGCGTTCGTGACGCATACGAAGTGCGCGATGCCGCCTGTCCCTTCTGCCCGGTTTCCACAGAAGCGATCGTGGCATCGAACTCGCTCGCGTTCGCGATTCGGGATCGCTTTCCCGTCACTTCCCTTCACACGCTGGTCATCTCGCGCAGGCACGTGGCGGACTACTTCGAGCTGCACGATAGCGAGCTGCGGGCGATGCATCGGCTTCTGCAGGACGTGCGCGAAGGCATCCGTCGAGACGACAAGTTGGTGCTGGCGTTCAACGTCGGCGCTAACGCCGGCGCTGTTGCCGGTCAGACCGTCCAGCACTGCCACCTCCACCTCATCCCGCGTCGGCACGGTGACCTACAGAACCCGCGTGGAGGGGTTCGAGCGGTGATCCCCGGCAAGGCGGACTACACGGTGCCGTGAGCCGTGCATCGCGGCGACGGCGCCGAAGTCATGCAACTCACCGTCGAGTGCTACGCCGGCTATCGCGGCGAGCAGACGCCTCGGCGCTTCCATCTGTAAGAGCGAACTTTTGAGGTTGAGGCGATCGTTGACCAGTTGCTCGCGCCGGACCGCCGCTACTTCAAGGTTAACACGACCGATGGCGAGCTGTGTATCCTACGGCTCGACGTCGTCTCGTGGGTGTGGGAGCTTACGCTGTTCAGGCGAAGTTCATCGACCGAACGGCATTGAACGTGGAGCGCGCTGTGACGAAGTTGCCTTT
>DATFWL010000157.1:0-13053 GCA_035259385.1 Vicinamibacterales bacterium
CGTCGGGCAGGTCGGGCACGTCGGGCACGTCGGGCACGTCAGGCGGGTCAGGCGGGTCGCGCGGGTCGCGCGGGTCAGGCGGGTCGGACGCCTCGCGCAGGTCGGGCGGGGCAGGGTCGGGCAGACCAGCCCTGGCTTAGCGGCGGCGGGCCGTGAGCGCCTTCATCACGCGATCCGCTTCGAAGCCCTGGCCGATCAGGTAGCGGTACAGCCGCTGGAATTCGCGGTCGTCGGCGATGGTGTCTCTCCCGCGCAGCCGCTTCGCCAGCGACGCTTCGAGCAACGCGTCGTCGTCAATCGCATCGAAGACCTCGTCGACGGCGCGCTTCGCGGTCGCGTTCGAGATGCCGGCGCGTTCGATCTGCATGCGGACGCGCAGCTTGCCGCGGCGGCGGAGCGAGGTCTCGGTGCGCGCGATCGCCTCGGCGACACGCGCGTCGTCGATCGCGCGCTCCTCGCGCAGGCGCGCGATCGCCTGGTCTATCGCATCGGCGCCGTGCCCCTTGCGCGCGAGGCGCTGACGGACGTGCAGCTCCGACAGCTCGCGCCGTGCGAGCATCTTGACGCCGTCGTCGTACGCGCTCATTTCCCTTTCAGCTCATCGCTCCAGTTCACGACCCAGACGATCGACATGGGCCCGGATGTCCGGTCGGTCGGCGCTTCGTCTTTCAGCATGAGGAAACGCTGGCCGTCCGGCGACACGTCGTACGCGCGAAGGTCGAGGCCGAGATTCGTCGAGCCTGCGACGTACGGCTTTTTCAGGATCTGTCGCGGTCGGCCGGCGCGAAAGATACCTCCGGAGGTGTCCACGTCGACCGCTGTGAGCAGGTTGTCAACGGAGAGGTAGAAGAGTTCGCGGCCGTTGCGCGCGAAGACCGGCCGGCTGCCGCCGTCGGTCGAGATGGAGAGGCGGCTGGCATTCACATCCGGAAACGGTCGGACGTAGATCTCGGGCCGGCCCGACTCGTTCGAGGTGTACGCGATCCACCGTCCGTCAGGCGACAGATCCGGCGTCACCTCGACAGCCGGCGAGTGAATCAGCGGGATCGGCGGCGACCCCTTCGCGGCGCCATCCGGCCCGCGATCAATCTGTAATATGCCGATGTCCTGCGCGGAGGCCGACGAGTTGTGGAACATCAACAACCGGGTGCCGTCCGGCGAGAATGCTGTCGGAAACTGTGCCGCACCGGCGCTCGACAATCGTTCGGCGATGCCTGTGCCGTCAGATGGCTGCCAATAGATGTTCGGCGCAGTCGCGCCACTCCTGATCGAGGTCCAGGCAAGGCGACGCCCATCGGGTGTCCACACAGGGCTGAAGTCGGCACCCGGGTCGGTCGTTATTCGTGTCAACCCGCCGCGGGACAGGTCCCACGTCCAGATGTCCGATTCCTGATCGCGGATGTCGACGGCGATCCGCCCGCCATCGGGCGAGAGGCGAGCCGAACCGTACGACCTGACAGGTGCGCCGATCGGTTGCTCGCGCCCTTGCCGATCGACCCAGACCAGCGATCGCGGCGCCGCACTCCCACTGCCGAGCTCACCGGAGATGTACGCGAGCGAACCGGTTGCCGACACCGAGAAGTTGCCAGCGGCCGTCGCCGACGGCAGCACGCGGTCGATGACCGTCATGGCATCGCCGATCGTTTCGAGACGGTCGAGGTCGAAGCGAATGACCCGTACGGTGGAGACACCGACGACATACGCGAGATATCCGCCGGGAACCCATTCTGCCGATCGAGCGTTCGCGAGGACGGTCTTCCGCGCCCCCGACTTCAGGTCCAGCACAGCGATTTGCGCCGGACCGCCGGCGAACTTCGGCTGAATCGTGTAGAGCACCTTCGTGCCGCCGGGCAGAAACGACGGAAAGGTATGATCGCCTTCGCGCTCCCGATCCGGCGTCGTGAGCACCTTGGGATCGCCGCCGTTTGCGGACACGCTGAACAGCCCCGCCTCGGCGTCCGACGTCGCGAACACTATCGTGCCGTCAGGCCCCCACGTCGCGCCGCGCGGCGCCCCGGGGACCTTGCAGATTGTCTCGGGCGTGCCGCCGTCGATGGGGATCTTCCTCAACTCAGTGGGCGCCACGAGGCCGGCGTAGTACCCGATCCATCGGCTGTCGGCCGAAATGAACGGCCAACGAATGTTGTCGACATTCGACAGGACACGCGCGTCGAGATCGTTGATACCGCGCACGGCGATCGTGGAGTCGGCTGCGGTCCGCCGCCCGATGCGGTACACGATGCGCGTCCCGTCGGGCGAGATGACCACGTCGCGATCGGACTGGGCTGCCATCTGCGCCGGCGGGAGCGCCACCGAGAACCGGATGGTCTGCCGAACCGCCTGCGAAGACGTCCGCCGCGACAGTACCCAACCGCTTGCGGTGGCGAGCAGCAATGCCGCGGGCGCCGCGACGGCAAATGCTGCGACCTGCCGTGTCGTGAAGCGCGACGGTGCTGATTTCGGCAGTTCGGCTGATGGCGCGATCCGCTCTGCCAGCAGAAACCGTGCAGTGCTGATATCGGCCACACGCAGCTGGCGATCTTTTTCCAGCGATCGGCGCAGCAACACAGTCACTTCCGCTGGAAGCGACGCCGGTAACGCACTCCAGTCCGGCTCGCCGCGGATGATCGCGGCGATCGTCTCGGTCACATCCTCGCCTTCGACGCGCGGCGTCCCGTGAGCATCTCGTACAACACACACGCGAACGCCCACACGTCGGTCCGCTTGTCCGTCGCTTTGCCCTTCGCCTGTTCGGGACTCATGTAGGCGGCGGTGCCCAGAATCACGCCGGCCTGTGTCGCAGCGAACGTCAGCGTCGGCGAGCGCGTCAACCCCGCTGCCGACGATTCGGGGCCAACCGGCTCGAGCTTGGCGAGGCCGAAGTCCAGCACCTTCACCTGGCCCTCGTCGGGTGATCGCAAGGTTCGCCGGCTTGAGATCGCGATGCACGATGCCCTTGTCGTGCGCCGCCTGCAGTGCCTCCGCGACCTGCCGCGCGATGGCCAGCGCTTCCTCCACTCCGAGCGGGCGTCCGCCGAGCGCAGTCAGCTTGTCGGCGAGCGTGTCGCCATCGACGAGCTCGAGGACGAGAAACTGCAAGGCATTCGACTGCTCGAGCCCGTAAATGGCAGCGATGTGCGGATGGTTGACAGCGGCGAGCAGCTGGGCTTCGCGCTCGAAACGGGCGACGCGATCCGGATCGGCGACGAACGCGTCCGGAAGAATCTTGATGGCGACGGCGCGATTCAGCTTCGTATCACGAGCGCGGTAGACCTCGCCCATCCCGCCGGCGCCCAGTGGTGCGCCGACTTCGTACACGCCGAGGCGGGTACCGCTGTCGAGCATACGGCTGCGCTTGCGGATTATACCGGCGGCTTTTTGCTGACGTCGCGCGTTTTGCAGACGAGCCGTGCCGCCATGCGCCTGTGCACGGCTCTGGCTATTGCTCTCGCCCTGCTTGCGCAGTCATGCACGACCACGACGACTGGCGTGACTGCGCCCTCCAGTGCGAAGTGCCAGGTATCTGTACAGAACTCGATTACCACCAATGTGGCGCCAGCCGGCGCAGCTGGGACGCTGACCGTCTCGACCAACCGCGAGTGCTCGTGGTCGGCGACCAGCAACGCGATCTGGGCTCAGCTTCCGGCTAGCCCGAGCGGTCAGGGAGACGGCACCGTCACCTACGGCATCCTGGCGAATCCCGACGCGATTCTTCGCCGCGCGACTTTCGAGGTCAACAACACGCAGCTGACGGTGACGCAGGACCCGGCGCCCTGCCGGTTCGGTGTCTCGCCAACGAACGCGGCCGTTCCTGCCAGCGGTGGATCCGTCACAATCGCACTCGATACGCTGAACGGTTGTACGTGGACGGCCACCAGCGATGCCGCGTGGCTGACGGTCGCAGCGCCGGCGTCGGGCACGGGGAGCGCGTCGATCACGCTGCGCGCGGCCGAGAATCACGACACGGAACGCTCCGCCACGGTTCGCGTCGGGGGACAGAGCGTCGTGGTCACAGAAGCGGGCGTCGTGGTAGCGCCGCCGCCCACACCGCCGCCTTCGCCGACGCCGCCGCCCACTCCCCCTCCGACTCCGCCGGCGCCGACACCGGGACCGACGCCGCCGACGCCAACCCCTTGTAGCTTTGCGCTATCGCCGACGTCTGTGCGCGTCGCCGCTGCGGCGAGCACCGCCAGCGTCACCGTGACCGGGACGGCCGGCTGCGCCTTTACGGCGACGTCCGATGTACCGTGGATCACCGTCACGGGTGGAGCATCGGGCACCGGGGGCGGCGCCGTGTCGATTGCCATCGCGGCGAACACCGGGGCAGAGCGCATCGGAACCCTGGCGATTGCCGGTCTGCCGTTTACGGTCACGCAGGCGGCGGCGCCGTCGCCAGCGTGCAGCGTGACGGTCGCGCCACTGACGGCGAGCATCGGAGTCCAGGGTGGAACGGCGACGGTGGCAGTGACGGCGTCGGCCTCCTCCTGCGCGTGGACGGCGACGTCGAACGCCTCGTGGTTGAGCGTCACCGCCGGCGCGTCCGGAACCGGCAACGGCAGCGTCACGGTGTCGGCGGTTGCCAACACCGGAGTGGCGCGCACGGGTACGGTCGCGATCGGCGGCGCGACGTTCACCGTGACCCAGGCGGCCGGTCCGCCCGCGCCGTGCACCTTCACGATCGCGCCGGCCGCTCAAAACGTCGCGGCGTCGGGCGGCAGCGGAACCGTCGCGGTGACCGCGTCGGCGCCGACGTGCGCGTGGACCGCGACCTCGAATGCCGGATGGGTGTCGATCGCGTCGGGTGCGAGCGGGAGCGGAAACGGCAGCGTCGGGCTGACGTACGCGGCGAACACTGGCGACGCGCGCTCCGGCACGGTGACGATCGCTGGCCGCACCTTCACCGCGACGCAGGCCGCGGCACCGGCGCCGTGCACGTTCACGATTTCACCGACCTCTGACATGATCGACAGAGCAGGCGGCACCAGCACCGTGACGGTCACTGCGTCGCAGGCAACCTGCGCGTGGACGGCGTCGAGCAACGTGCCGTGGATGTCGGTGTCGACCGGATCGGGCAACGGCGAATCGGGGACCGGGAATGGAACGGTGCGGGTGACTGTCGACGAAAACCGCGCCGATCCACGTACCGGAACCGCGACGATTGCCGGCAAGACGTTTACGGTGCAGCAGCGCGGACGATAACGAGCAGCCGCGCGCGTGCCGATCAGGAGCCGAAGCGCGTGATTTCCGGATTCGCCATCGCCGCGCGTGCCATCTGATCGCGGCTGAGCTCGGACGTCGTCGAGATGCCCTGCACCTTCAGCTTGAATTCGTCGACGTTGCTGGCCCAGCGCAGCGCTTCCTCGTACGACACGAGCCCCTTCTCGAACAGGCCGAAGATCGACTGATCGAAGGTCTGCATCCCGTACTGCGACGTGCCAACGGCGATCGCGCCGTGGATGAGGTGGGTTTTTTCCTTGTCGACGATCGCGTCGCGGATGAGCGGCGTGCTGATCATCACCTCGACGGCCGGCGTCCGCCCGTTGCCGTCGGCCCTCGGCATCAGCCGCTGCGAGATCACTGCCTTCAGCACGGTCGCGAGCTGCAGGCGGATCTGCTTCTGCTGGTGCGGCGGAAAGACGGCGATGATGCGGTTGACGGTTTCGGCCGCGTCGAGCGTGTGAAGCGTGGAGAAGACGAGGTGGCCGGTCTCCGCCGCGAGCAGGCCGGTCTCGATCGTCTCGAAGTCGCGCATCTCACCGACGAGGATCACGTCAGGATCCTGCCGGAGCGCGCTGCGCAGCGCGTGCGCGAACGATCGGGTATCGACCGCGACCTCGCGCTGGTTGATCATCGAACGGTAGTCGCGGTGCAGGAACTCGATCGGGTCCTCGACGGTCATGACGTGAGCCGAGCGCAGCCGGTTGATGTGGTCGATCATCGCGGCCAGCGTCGTGCTCTTGCCGCTGCCGGTCGTGCCGGTGACGAGTACCAGGCCGCGCTCCTCCTCTGCAATCCGCTTCAGGACCGGCGGCAGGCCGAGCTCCTCGATCGACCGGATGGACATCGGGATGACGCGGAGGACCATCCCGACGGTGCCGCGCTGCTGGAAGATGTTGCATCGGAAGCGCCCCAACCCGGGCACGCTGTAGGCGAGGTCGACTTCCTGGGTTTCCTTGAACTTCTGCCGCTGCGTGGTCGACATGATCGCCGCGCTCATCGCGATCACGTCCTCGTGGTCGAGCCGTTTTTCCTGGGTTGCCGGCTGCAGCACGCCGCGGACGCGCATCATCGGCAGGCTGCCGACCTTCACGTGCAGGTCGGAGGCCCCGCTCTCGACGGCGATCTTGAGGAGATCGTTTACATGCATATTCGAGTCGGGACTCGGGGCTCGGGGCTCGCGGCTAGCCGCCGCTGATCTCAGCTAGCCCCCAGCCCCTAGCCCCGAGCTCCTGCGGCAGTCTGACGAGGCGAGCGCAGCGAGCTCTCATCCGGGTACACGTAGGTGAGCCAGCCATGCGAGTCAGGCACCTCGCCGTTGATGACGTCGAAGAACGCCTGCTGCAGCGCCGCCGTCACCGGGCCGCGATGCCCGGCGCCGATCTGAATCTTGTCGATCGATCGAACCGGCGTCACCTCGGCCGCCGTGCCGACGAAGAACACCTCGTCCGCGGTGTACAGCGCTTCGCGCGGGATGATCGTCTCGGCGACGGTGTAACCGAGGTCGCGCGCCAGCGTGACGATCGAATCGCGGGTGATGCCGCCGAGAATCGACGAGCCGAGCGGCGGCGTGTGGATCGTCCCGTCCCGGACGATGAAGAGGTTCTGGCCGCTGCCTTCGCTGATGTTGCCGTAGACGTCCAGGGCGATGCCTTCGGAATAGCCGTCGACGATCGCTTCCATCTTGATGAGCGCCGAGTTCGCGTAGTTCGCGGTGCTCTTGGCCATCGCCGGCAGCGTGTTCGGCGCCATCCGCGACCACGACGCCACCTTCACGTCGCATCCCTGCTCGAGCGCCTCCTTGCCGAGATAGGCGCCCCAGTCCCACAGCATGATTGCCGCGTCGACCGGGCAGGCGAACGGATTCACGCCGAGCGACTCGTAGCCGCGATAGAGGATTGGCCGGATGTAGCACGACTTCATGCCGTTGGCGCGAATCGTGTCGAGGACCGCGTTCTGCCAGCCCGCGAGATCGAGCGGGTACTCCATGCGGTAGATCTTCCCGGACAGCTGGAGCCGGCGCATGTGCGCGTCGAGGCGGAAGCACGCCGAGCCCTTCGGCGTCGCGTAGCAGCGCGCGCCCTCGAACACCCCGCTGCCGTAGTGGATGACGTGCGACGCGATGTGAATCGTCGCGTCCTTCCACTCGACGAGCGTGCCGTTCATCCAGATCTTGCCCGTACCGGCGAACCCCATCGATCGCTCCTTCGATAAATTCTACTGCGCTTCGCCGCAGAACGGGCAGCGGTCGGACCGCGCGTGGAGCGGTTTGCGGCAGTGCCAGCAGAAACGCGGCTGCGGCGCTTCGCGCGCTTTGAGACGGAGCTGGATGTCCTGCGCGTCGTTGCCCGCGGTTTCCGCTTTCGGCGTCGCGCGCGGCGTCTGCGAGACGCGGCTGGCCGCGCGCGCGGCGATGAGGTCGTCGAGCAGCTCGGCGGCGCGCTGGTAGCGCGCGTGGATCTCCGGCGCCATCGCCTTGAGGACGATGTCGTTGATCGCCTTCGGCACCTTCGGATTCTTCAGACGCGGCGCGGTGAGCAGCTCGCCGGTCATCAGTCGATCGAGATCGGCGGGCGAAGGCGTGTCGTAGGGGAGGACGCCGGTGAGCATCTGGTACATCGTCACGCCCAGCGAGTAGATGTCGGACGCGAAGACTGCCTTGCCCTGGAACTGCTCGGGCGCCATGTACGGCGGGCTGCCGATCACGGTGGTGCCGTGCGCGGCGATCTCGAGGAAGCGCGACGTCCCGAAGTCGGCGACCTTGAGCATCCCGCGCTCGGCGACGAGGACGTTCGACGGGCGCAGGTCGCGATGCAGGACGCCGTGGCGGTGGGCGTGATCGACGGCGTTGCAGATCTGGCAGGTGTAGTCTACGGCGCGGGCAATGTCGAGCGCGCCGTCGTTCGCGATCACTGCCTCCAGCGTCTCGCCGGGAACGAACTCCATCACGATGAAGAACACGTTCTCCTGCCGCTCGGCGGTGAGAATCGTGACGATGTTGGGATGGTTCAGGCTCGCGAGCAGCCGCGGTTCACGGAGGAGCTCACCGAAGTCGAGGTTCTGCTTGTGCGGAACCTTGAGCGCGACCTTCTTGTTGATCCAGGTGTCCTCGGCGAGATAGACCGTCCCGAAGCCTCCACTGCCAATCGGCTGCAGGATCTTGTACTTCCCGACAAGTTGTCCGCGGAAGAACACGACGCCGCCGAGTATACAGCGTAGTCGTCAGTCGCAAGTCGTCAGTCGCAAGTCGAGAGTCGCTAGTCAGTCACCAGTCGGCGAATCATTGACTGCCGACTGGACTGACGGACTGCTGACTGACTGACGGACTTCCGACTTGCGACTGACGACTACAGCGCTGTGGTTTAATTCCCGGCCGTGCATCGGTTCTTTGCGCCGGCGCTCGACCCCGGCGACGAGACGGTCCAGCTGCCGCGCGACGAGGGAGAGCACTTGACGCGCGTGCTCCGGCTTGGCGTCGGCGACACGGTGTCGGTGTTCGACGGCCGCGGTCACGAGTGGATCGCGAAGGTGGCGAGCGTGCTGCGCCGTGATGTCCGCGTGCAGCTCGTGGCGCGCGCCGACGCCGCCGCAGAACCGCAGGTCGCGATGACCGTCGCGCAGGCCGTGCTCAAGGGCGACAAGATGGACGACGTGATCCGCGACGCGGTGATGCTCGGCGTCGCGGCGATCCAGCCGATCGTCACCCGGCGCACCGAGACGACCGTCGCGGCGCTGGTGCGTGGAGCCCGGCTGGATCGGTGGCGTCGCGTCGCGCTTGCGTCGGTGAAGCAGTCGCGGCGGGCGGTCCTGCCTGACATCCGCCTGCCGCTCACTTTCGAGACCTTTCTCGAGGAGCCGGCGGCGGCGCTGCGGCTGATGCTGGTCGAGCCGTCAGCGGCGGCCGCCGTCGAGCCGCTGGCAGCGATTCAGCGCCTGCCGACACCGGCGGACGTGGTTCTCTTCGTCGGGCCGGAGGGCGGGTGGAGCGAGCCGGAGTGGACCGCCGCACGCGCACACGGCGTCCATCTCGTCACGCTCGGCCGCCGCACGCTGCGCGCCGACGCCGTCCCGGTTGCGGCAATCAGTGTTCTACAGTTCCTGTGGGGAGATCTGTGACCAGCGCAATTAAGAATTACGGTGACCACCAGCAATTAAGCATTAAGAATTCGTGAATGGATTCGTGAAGTGCTGGTTATCGAAGGCTCACGAGCGCGAACACGAATTCTTAATTCTTAATTTTACCGCTGCGCGATCCTGAAATCCTGTGTCTTGACATCCCCATCGCCGAGCGTGACCCGCTGGGCGCCGGCGCGGTGCTCGTCGAGGTACACCGGCTCGAACCACTCGCCCTGTTCCGCCGGATCGACCGCCACCAGGTAGTACTCGCCGCGCGGCAGACCGCGGATCCGGTACTTGCCGGTCTGATCGGGGCGCGCCGTCATGATCTGGCGCGACAGCGGCCGCCACAGCGTCGTATCCGTCGAGAACGCGAGGATGGTGTAGTCGGGCACGGGCGTGCCCTGCTCGTTAATGACCGTGCCGTTGAGTTCGTTCTGCTGGTCGGTGAAGACGACGGCCACGTTCGCGAGCGATTCACCGGGCCGGAGCTGGACGGGCGTATCGGTGACGTCGCGTCCGTTGACCGTCACCGACTTCAGGATGAACCCCCGCGCGGCGCCGGCGCTGCGCACGAGATGCGCGCCGGCCGGCACGCCGTTCAGTTCGAACGCGCCATCCTTGCCGACCCGCGCGTTCGGCTGCGGACCGACGTCGGATTGGTCGGTGGCTGGCGCGGTAATTCTGAACTGCGACAGGTCCGGTGCGGCGCCTGGCGCGCCGTTGAAGCTGACCACCCCGCTGATCGTCGCGCCCGGCGAGAGCATGACGGTGAAGTCGGCGACATCCTGCCCGCTGACCGTGATCGGCTGCGCCGCGTACTGCGGCGTCTCGCTGTCGTCGCCGCGCGCCCGCAGGATATAACGGCCCGGCGGGACGTTCCCGATCGTGAACTCTCCGTCCCACTGAATGCGCCCGCCGTAGTTCATCCCGATCTGGTTGCCGCGCCCGCCGCCCGCCGCCTCGATGGTCAGGTTCACGTTCCCGCTCGTCACCGGCGTGCCGTCGGGATTCAGCACATGCCCGGTGAGCCGCGCCACGCGGACCAGCTGCATGTTGAAGTTGATGTCGAGCACTTCCTGACTGAGGCCAACCGAAATCGGCTTCGCTTCGTTCACCGATCCGACGCCCGGAAAGTAGGTCGGCGCGTAGTTGGTCTGCTCCTGATCGTTGCCGACGGGTGCGCCCGGAGCGGGCCCGCCTCGTCCGCCGCGGCCGCCCAGGACGGCGCGGCCGGCAACAGCTGGCCCACCGGGCCCGCCTCCGGGTCCACCCGGGCCACCTGGTCCGCCGAAGGCGCCGAACGGACCGCCAAACGCGGCGCCGCGTGCGACCGCGTTGACGTAGTAGTCGCCCGGCATCAATCCCCACACGCGATACTGGCCTTTGTCGTCGGTCTGTCCACCACCCGCCGGCACGAGCCGCCGCTCGCCCTGCAGGTATTGATAGCGCATCACCCGCACCATCACGCCCGGCATCGCCTCGCCGTCTTCGTCCAGCACGCGTCCGCCGATCACCGATCCGCGCGGCAATTGAAACTGGATGCCCTTCATCTGCTGGCCGTCGGCCAGCTGCAGCGGCGTCCCCGCCTGCAGCGGACGGCGCTGTCCATACGAGAGCGACACGAACCCCGACTTCGAGAC
Organism: Vicinamibacterales bacterium; assembly: GCA_035259385.1. GTDB lineage: Bacteria > Acidobacteriota > Vicinamibacteria > Vicinamibacterales > CAVVIG01 > QHWK01. Next base: position 10,977 of record DATFWL010000157.1, read on the forward strand.
GGTGAGCGTGTAGCGTCCCGCCGGCAATTCCGTGAGATCGAAGATGCCCTGATCGTCGGTCAACACGCCGCGGCCGCCCGGGAGCTCGACTGCCGACACGAACACGCGTGCGCGCTTCACCGGCCGGCCGTTGTCCGAGGCCACGATGCTGCCGGTGATGCGGCCGGACGGTGTCGGCGCTACGTTCTGCGGCTGCGCCGGCGTGTCGCGTGCCGGCCGCTGGCTGCCGCTCGACGGCTGCGGCGGGGCGATCTGGCCGGGCGTCTGCTGCGCCGTCGCGGCAGCGCCGAGCACGACGAGAAGAGCGACGAGGGTGACTGCGCGCATGATTTCTCGCTGTATTAGACCCGAACGTCGCAGCCCAGGTTGACTGTCACGATTTTTTCACAGCAAAAGCGACCCATTCATCCTCTTCGCGCTCCCAGACGCATCGAGCGGCCCGGAACGCAAGGGCGACCGCGTCCCGCTCGCCGGCGAGGATGCCGCTCAGGATCAGCGTGCCGTCAGGCCGCACTGCGTCCAGCAGGAGTGGCGCCGACCGCTCGAGCAGCGGGCCCGTGAGGTTCGCCGTCACCACGTCCGCCGCCGGCAATCGACCCGCGGCCAGATCGAGGACCTCGAACGAGACGTTCCGCGCCTCGCCGTTCAACGTCAGGTTCTCGCGTGCGGACTGAATCGCATCCGGGTCGCAGTCGATGCCGATCGCGCGGGCCGCGCCGAGGCGTGCGGCGGCAATCGCGAGCACGCCCGAGCCGGCGCCGACGTCGAGCATGTCGCGTCCATTGAGGTCGAGCGTCTGCAGCGCCGCCAGGCAGAGGCGCGTCGTCGCGTGATGGCCGGTGCCGAATCCCATCGAAGGCTGAATCACGACGACGACGGGGCTTGGGGGTCGGGGCTGGAGGTTAGCTGTCGCCTGCCGCGGCACCTCCGGTGCTTCGGTGCGGCAGGCTGTAACAGTGATCCTGCCGACGGTGACTGGAGGCAGGTTCTCCTGCGATCGCCGTGCCCAGTCTTCGTCGGGCACGTCGACCGCCGCAGTGACGAATTCGTCGGTGAGTGCGTGTTGCGCCGCGTCGCGGTCGGCCGGCGTCGCGAAGAACACCCGCACGTCCTCGGCGCGCGGCTCGAGCGCCACGGGGGAGAAGTCGTCGACCAGCGCCGCGAGCATATCCGGTGCGCCGGTCCGCACGTCGAGCGCTGGGTATGTCCTCACTGATTCGATGGCCGCCCGACCTGCCTGACCCGCCCGACCCGCCTGACCTGCCTGACCTGCCCGACCTGCCTGACCTGCCTGACCTGCCTGACCTGCCCGACCTAGCCGAACATGTCCTTGACGCGATCGAAGAGGTTGCGCTCCTCCTGCGCGTCGTCTTCACGACGAGGACGCGGTTCGAATTGTTCGGCGGGCAGCGCCACGGCGAGCTGCTCGATCAAGCGGCGCTGATCGCGCGTCAGCTTCTTCGGCGTCCGCACCTGCACCGTCGCGAACAGGTCGCCGCGGCCGCGGCCGCCGACGTCCGGCAACCCTTTTCCCTTCAGGCGCAGCGTTGTCCCGGTCTGCGTGCCCTCGGGCACCCGCACCGTCTCCTGTCCGTCGAGCGTCGGCACCTGGATGTCGCCTCCGAGGGCGACGGTGGTGAAGTTGACCGGGATCTCGCAGAACAGATTGACGCCGTCGCGGCGGAAGAACTCGTGTTCCTGCACGTGCACGACGACGTAGAGATGGCCGGCGGGCCCGCCGCCCGAGCCGGCTTCGCCCTCACCCTGGAGCCGCAGCTGCTGGCCGGTGGCGATCCCCGCCGGAATCTTGACCGTAATCTTCCGTTCCCTCGACACCTGGCCGGCGCCGCGGCAGGTGGCGCATGGCTTCGTGATGATCTTTCCAGCGCCGCGGCACTGCGGGCACGTGCGCGCCACCGTGAAGAATCCCTGCTGAAACCGCACCTGCCCCTGGCCCCGGCACTGGGGACAGGTCGACGGCGCCGATCCCGGCGCGGCGCCGCTGCCGTGGCAGGTCTCGCAGTTCTCCTGGCGCGGAATCTGGATCGTGGTCTCGGCGCCGCGCGCCGACTCCTCG
>DATFWL010000158.1:0-13400 GCA_035259385.1 Vicinamibacterales bacterium
GTCAGCAGGTCGGCTGACACGGATCCTGCTTGCAATCTGCGTCACTCTGGTGACCGTCGGCGTGCTTCGTGCGCGCGCCGACCGGGCGGCGTTGCCGTCCGCCGTCCCCGGCGCCCTCCCCGATGGATCGACGCTGCTTCCCAATGGCTGGCGGTTGTCGCCGGCAGGCAAGCACGTCAAGGTCGGCGACCTGCCGCTGAACGTTCTGCAGACGCCCGACTCGAAATACCTGATCGTGACCGCCAACGGCCTCGCGCGGCCGTCCTTCTCGATCGTCGACGTCGCGTCGTGGACCGTGAAAAGCACGATGCAGCTCGATCAGGCGTGGCTCGGCCTCGTCTGGTCGCCCGACGGCACCCGGCTGTACTCGGCCGGCGCGTCGCAGAACAACGTCCAGGAGTTCAACTATGCGAACGGCGCGATCACGCGCGCGCGCACGTTCGCGCTGCCGGCGGCCGCTGGTGAGACGTTCGTCGGCGGGCTCGCCATCAGCCCGGACGGCCAGACACTCTACGCGACGCGTCTCTACGCCCAGTCACTGTCGGCCATCGACGTCGGCTCCGGCCGCGTCGTCAACACGATTGCGCTGCCGGCCGAGCCGTACACGGTGATCGCGTCGGCCGACGGGCGGATGCTGTACGTCTCGCTGTGGGGCGGTTCCCGCGTGCAGGCCTACATGCTGCCGTCGCTGACGCTGCTGCAGGAGTTCAACACCGCCGAACATCCGAGCGCGATGGTACTGTCGCGCGACGGCGGCCGGCTGTTCGTCGCGTGCGCCAACAGCGGGAGCGTCTGGGTCTTCGACGTCTTCTCCGGCGAAGCACTCGAGCAGATCTCGATGAGCCTCTACCCGAACGCGCCGGCGACCTCGACGCCAAACGCCTTGTCGCTGTCGCCCGACGGGAAGACGATGCTCGTCGCCAACGCGGACAACAACGCCGTGGCCGTGGTCGACGTCAGCAACGGCGGACGGAGCTTCGTCAACGGCTTCGTCCCGACCGGCTGGTATCCCACCGGCGCGATCTTCAGCCGCGACGGTGCGTCGATGTTCGTGCTGAGCGGTAAGGGGCTCGTTCCTGCACCGAAGCCGACCGACGGCGGCAGCGAGCTGCGCCTGCAGGGCGCGGTCTCGATGATCGCGATGCCCGATCGCGTGACGCTGGCCGACTACACGCGCCGCGTCCTCGCGCTGACCCCCTACACCGACGCGGCGAAGCTGAGTCCGCCGGACGTGCCGGTCGGCTCGCCGATCCCGCAGGCGGTCGGCAGCAGCTCGCCGATCAAGCACGTCTTCTACGTGATTCGCGAGAACCGGACCTACGACTCGATCCTCGGCGACATGCGCCAGGGCAACGGCGATCCCGCGCTCACGCTGTTTGGCGCGGCGGTCACGCCGAACGCGCACTCGCTGGCGGAGACGTTCGTCCTGCTCGACAATTTCTACGTCGACGCCGACGTCAGCTACGACGGCCATTCGTTCTCCACGGCGGCCTACGCCACCGACGTCATCCAGAAGACCTGGCAGACCTATTACGCCAATCGCGGCGGGGTCTATCTCGGCGAAGGCACCGGCTTCATGCGCAACGCCTTCGGCAACCTGACCGCGCCGGAGATGGGCTACATCTGGGACTTCGCGTGGCGCGCGCGCGTCATGGTCCGCAGCTACGGCGAGTTCGTCGTCAATCAGACGCGGCTGGCCAACGGCGACGTCGTCGCGGTGCACGCGGTTCCCGGTCTGAGAAACGCCGTGGCGCCGTCGTTCGCCGGCTTCGATCTCGACATCACCGACAACAAGCGCGTCGATACGTGGCTGGAGGAGTTCAACCGCTACGTGAGCGACGGCAACCTGCCGCAGCTGTCGATTCTCCACCTCGGCAACGATCACACGCAGGGCACCCGGGCGGGGGCGCCGACGCCGCGCGCGATGATCGCCGACAACGATCTCGCGCTCGGACGCGTGGTCGAGGCGATCTCGAACAGCATCTACTGGAAGGACTCGGCGATCTTCGTCCTGGAGGACGATGCGCAGAGCGGTCCCGACCACGTCGACTCGCACCGATCGGTCGCGCTCGTGGCGAGCCCGTTCGCGAAACGCGGGTTCGTCGATCACACCTTCTACTCGACGTCCGGCGTACTGCGGACGATGGAACTGATCCTGGGGCTGCCGCCGATGAGCCAGTACGACGCGGCCGCGGTCTCGCTCTACAACTCGTTCCAGGCCACACCGATCCTGACGCCGTACCGCCGCATCGTGCCGGCGGTGCCGCTCGACGAGAAGAACCCGCCCAGCGCCGCCGGCGCGGCGATCTCGCGGACGTGGGACTTCTCGGACGCCGACCTCACGCCGGAGGAACCGCTCAACGAGGTGATCTGGCAGTCGGTGAAAGGGAAGGACTCGCCGATGCCGCCGCCAAAGCGCAGCGTGTTCGTGCACTGAAGAGCCGGATAGGGCGGGGCTCGGGGCTCGGGGCCAGCCGTCATCGCTCCATCGCAGCCCTAGAACGCCACGCTCGATCGCAGCTAGCCCCCGGCCCCTAGCCCCGGAATCGCGGTAGTGTCCGGCTTCAGCCCGTGATCAGCGACACGGTCCCGACTCCCCGCGTCGCCTCACGACCGCGGCGCGTCCGAACCGGGCGACGACGTCGACGTTGCTGCGGATGTCGCGCGGCAGCGCGTCGAGGTCGTTGGCGATCGCATAGGGCAGCCCGCCGGGGAGGATCCATCGCACCAGCGCTTTTTTCGGCTCGAACGTATCGTCGTTGGTGGCGCGTCCCGAGGCGCGCGGCTGGCCGAAGACCGCCAGGTGCAGCCAGTACGCCGTATAGCCGTCCTGCGTGAGGTAGTCGACGCAATCCGGCGGGACATGCGACTTCACCCACTCGGCGGCCTGCAGCACCGGCTCGCTCAGAACCGGCCGCGGACGCGGCGCGACGGCGACCGGCCGGGCGACAGCTATCCCGATCGCGGCGACCACGATCCACGCCGCGGCAGTCGAGCGCGGCCCCGCCACCCGGGCGGTCGCGGCGTCCCACAGCACGGCGGCCATCGCCGCGATCGCAATCGCCATCGGGTAGATCGCGAGATAGAACATCTTCACCGCCAGGTACGGTGCCGCGGCGCCGGCGGAGCGTGCCGTCATCGTGAGCGCGGCCGCCTGCGCCGCCAGCGCGACGAGCAGCAGGACGACGCCGCGCAGTCGCCGTTGCGGCAGCGCGAACAGCACCCCGATCGCGGCCAGCGCAAAGAACCACCACCTGACGACGTCGGTCGTCGGCCAGATCACGAAACCGCCGGTCCCGACCATCCGGAATCCGCCGGAGTGCTGGTATCCGTGCAGCGCCGCGATCGCGGCGATCGGCACGACCGCGATCGCGAGGTCCATCGCCGTCGCGCGAAGCGGCTGCGGCACCGGCGCCAGGCACGATCGCGCGGACAGCGCCTGAATCAGCGCGACGGTCCCGAACACCAGCAGCAGCGGCCCCGTCCAGACGGGCCAGCTGAGAAAGGCGCCGACGCCGAAGATCGCGAACAGCACGGCCGCGCCTCGCGATGGCCGCTCGTCCCACACGGTCAGCGCCCACCACATCGCGACCGCGAACATCTCGCTCACGACCTGCGCGAGGTACGACTGCTCGGTGAACGAGCCGACGGAGTAGGAATACGGCACGAGCAGCAGCAGCACCGCGGCGACACCGAAGGGATCGCGGGTCTGCTCCGACGGCATGCACCGCCGGGCGATCAGAAAGATCAGGCCGGCCTTCAGCGCGGCGGTCGATGCGAGGACCGCGTCCAGCGCGTGCAGGCCGTCGGTTCGCAACCATGCGCCGGCGAGGCTCGCGAGCAGGTGCGCGCCGGGCGTGTAGTCGACCATCTCGCCGAGATACGCGCCAAGCTGCGCGTCGTGCGGGAGCTGCCAGTGCTGCTCGATGTAGGCGATGAGCGCGAGATGGTGTACCAGATCCGGACCGCTGCCGGTCGGCAGCAGCTCCGGCCGCGCCAGCCACAGCAGCCACGCGAACGTTCCGACGACCACGACGGCGACGATCGCGGCGGCTTCGCGATCGCGGACGGCCGCGCGCCGCAGGTGACGGAACCCGACCGCAGCCGCCGCGGCCGCGGCGACCAGGACGAATGCCGGCACGATCGGCAGGCCAATCGAATCGGAGAGGTAGGCAACGGTGATCGCCGCCGCGAAGAAGGTAACCGCGGACACGGCCGCCGCTTCAGCACCGACAGGCAGCATGCGGGATTCGGTGGACAGGTCGCGAAGAGCTTATCATCCGCTACAGCTTCGATGTTCATCGGACACTTCGCGCTCGCCTTCGGCGCCAAACGCGTCACGCCAACCGTCTCACTCGGGCTGCTGTTCGCCGCCTGCCAGCTCGCCGATCTGCTGTGGCCGACGCTCGTCTTGTTCGGCATGGAGCGCGTCGCCGTGCAGCCGGGCGTGACCGTGGTGACGCCGCTCGACTTCGTCAGCTACCCGTACTCGCACAGCCTGCTCACGCTGTCCATCTGGGGCATCGCACTGGGCGGCCTCTACGTCGCGGTGCGGCGCGCGCCGCTCGCCGCCGGCGTGACCCTCGCGCTGCTCGTCGTCAGCCACTGGCCGCTCGACGTCCTGACGCATCGACCGGATATGCCGGTCACGCCGACAGGAACGATGCATGTCGGGCTCGGCCTTTGGAACTCCTTCTGGGGCACATTCGTCGTCGAGACCGCGATGTTTGCGGCCGGGGTCGCCCTGTACCTCCGCACCACGCACGCGCGGTCGCGCGCAGGAGTCATCGTGCTGTGGTCCCTCGTCGCGTTTCTGCTGCTAACGTATGTCGGCAACCTGTTCGGGCCGCCGCCTCCGTCCACGACTGTGGTCGCGTGGTCAGCCCAGGCCATCTGGCTGCTGGTCGCGTGGGCGTGGTGGGCCGATCGCTCGAGGAGCGTTGATGGCCAAGAAGGATCCGAGAGTCGATGCGTATATCGATAAGGCGGCGGACTTCGCGAAGCCGATCCTGACGCACCTTCGCGAGACCGTGCACGCGGCGTGCCCCGACGTCGAGGAAGAGATGAAGTGGAGCTTCCCGCACTTCACCTACAAGGGCATGCTGTGCAGCATGGCGGCGTTCAAGCATCACGCCGCGTTCATGTTCTGGAAGGGCGCGCTGGTTGTCGGCGACGGCGCCGACGACGGCGATGCACGAGGACCGTATGCTCGCCTCACGACGCTGTCCGATCTCCCGCCGAAGAAACAGCTGACGGCGTACATCCGGAAAGCGGTCGAGTTGAACGACCAGGACGTCAAGGTGCCGCGTGCGCCGCGAGGCCCGGCGAAACCGGTCCGCGTTCCGGCCGATCTCGCCGCGGCGCTGAAGAAGAACAAGACGGCGCAGGCGACGTTCGACACCTTCAGCCCGAGCCATCGACGGGAATACGTCGAGTGGATCGTGGAGGCGAAGAGCGACGAGACGCGTGCCCGCCGGCTGAAGACGGCGATCGAGCAGATGGCCGAAGGGAAGTCGCAGAACTGGAAGTACGAGAAGAAAACCGGGGCTAGGGGTTAGGGGCTGGGGGCTAGCCGTGTTGAGCGACTTTCGACTCGCGATTCGAACGCTGCGCGCGACGCCAATCGTGACGGCGGTCGCGGTGCTGTCGCTGGCGCTCGGCATCGGCGCGAACACCGCGATTTTCTCGCTCGTCAACAGCCTCCTGCTGCGACCGCTGCCGGTCCCGCACCCAGATCGATTGGTCGGCCTCGCCGCCGGCAACGAGTCAATCGAGCAGTCGAACTTCAGCTACGCGACGTTCGATCAGATTCGCCGGCACGCGGAGGGATTCGACGGTGCGCTCGCGTTCAGCAATTGTTGCAGCTGGTCGACGATCACCGTCGGCACGGAGCAGTGGACCGCCGTTCACTTGTTCGTCAGCGGCGACTTCTTCTCGACGTTGGGATTGACTCCCGCAGCCGGACGCTTCTTCACGACTGCCGACGACATGCCGGGCGGAGGCGCCGGCGGCCCGGCTGCGGTGATCAGCTATCGGCTGTGGCGCGAGCACTTCGGCGGCCGCGCCGACATCGCCGGCACGGCGGCAATCGTCGACGGTGTGCCGGTCACGATCGCCGGCGTCGCGCCGCGCGAGTTCCGCGGCATGGAGATCGGCCGTACGATCGACGTGCTCCTTCCAGCGAAGCTCGAGCCGCTGGTGCTCGCCAGCATACCGTTCGACGACACCACCGCGTGGCTGAACGTGATGCTGCGGCTGAAGGCGGGTGTCTCGCGCGACGCCGCCGAAGCATCGCTGCGCAGCGCGCAGCCGCAGATCAGAGCGGGCTCGATGCCGCCGCAGTCCCGACGCGAATTCCTCAACGCCGCGTTCTCGCTGGCGCCGCTCGGCGGTGGGTTGTCGAAACTGCGGGGGCGATTCGAGCAGCCGCTGCTGGCGCTGTTGATCGTCGCCGCCGCCGTTCTGCTGATCGCATGCGCGAACATCGCCAACCTGCAGATCGCCCGCGGTGCCATGCGGCGGCACGAGCTGAGCGTGCGCGCTGCGCTCGGCGCATCGCGCCGACAGCTCGCGCAGCATCTCTTGATGGAGAGCGTGATGCTGGCCGCCGCCGGCATGGCGGTCGGCTGGCTGTTTGCTCGCTGGGCAACGGGCGCGATCGTCTCGCAAATCTCGTCGTCTGCGGCGCCGGTCGAGCTCGACCTCTCCGGCGACTGGCGGGTACTCGCGTTCACCGCGGTCGTCATGGCGGCCGCGGTGCTGTTGTTCGGAACGACGCCGGCGCTGCGGGCGACGCGGGTGGCGGCGATCGACGCGCTGAAGGAACACGGCCGCGGCGCGGCGGGAGGCAGCCGACGCTGGACGAGCGCCCTCGTCGTGGCGCAGGTCGCGCTGTCGCTGCTCCTCGTTGTCTCGGCGGGGCTGTTCATCGCGACCTTCGAGCAACTCACGCGGGTGCCCCTCGGCTTCAATCGGGATCGCACGACCGTGATCACGCTGGCCGCGCCGACCGTGCCGGCGACCGAGCGCAACGCGTTCTACCACCGCATCATCCGTGCGCTGGCCGGGGCGCCGGGTGTCGCGCACGTCGGCGGCACGCTCAACCCGCCGCTGATCGGCACGCTGCACGGCGACCTCGTGCTCACCCGGCCCGGCGCGGCCCCACCGCCAGGCGCGCCGGTCGTCGCGCAGGGGGCGGACATCACGCCAGACTGGCTGGCCGCGTACGGAACGGCGGTTCGCGAAGGACGCGCGTTCGACGATCGCGACACGCTCGGCTCGCCACCGGTGATGCTGGTGAACGAAGCGGTCGCCCGCCAGATGTTTCCGGGGCAGCCGCTCGTCGGCGTGCCGCTTCAGTTGACCTATCGCTCGCAGGAGTTCGGCGACATCCCGATCGGCGTGAAAACCGTCGTCGGCATCGTCGAAGACACTGTCTTCCGGTCGATCCGATCGCCTGCGGCGCCGACCGTTTACACACCGCTCGCCCAGCGCAGCGATCCGATGCTCTGGACGTACTTCCACATCGTGGTGCAGGCCACCGCCGGTGCCCCCGCGCTGCTGACGAACCGCCTGACCGAGGTACTGCATACGATCGACCCGGATCTCATGCTCACGTTCCGCCCGGTCGCCGATCAGGTCGACGAATCACTGGCGCAGGATCGGCTCGTGGCGATGCTGGCTGGCTTCTTCGGCACGCTGGCGCTGCTGCTCGCCGCACTCGGCCTCTATGGCGTCACCACGCACGCCGTGGCGCAGCGCCGCAACGAGATTGGCGTCCGCATGGCGCTCGGCGCGACGCCGACCGGCGTCGTGCGCCTGGTGCTCGCCCGCGTATCGATGCTGGTCGGCGGCGGGCTTGCGGTCGGCGTGATGGCGAGTCTCTGGGCGGCGCGGTTCGCGGCATCGCTTTTGTACGGCATCGCGCCGCGCGATCCGGCGACGCTGGTCAGTGCCTGCCTGGTGCTGATCGCCGTGGCCGCAGTTGCCGGATGGATGCCGGCCTATCGGGCGTCGCGGATCGATCCCGCCGAAGTGCTGCGTGATCAGTAAAGTGCCGCCACGAAGGCACGAAGCCACGAAGAAAGTCTTGTACGAACACAAATACTCGTGTGATTCGTGTCCTTCGCGTCTTCGTGGCAGCAATACAGCTCGTTACAGAGTGACAGCGAACCGGCCTGGCGCCGGGCCGCGCCCCGCTTGACGGTCGCGTTGATTACCTCCACAATGTAGAACTTATGTTGGGCGAGTTCGAATACCTGGTGCTGTCGGCGGCCGCGCGGCTGGGCGGCGACGCCTACGGCGCCGCGATCCGCGAGGAAGTCGAGCGCGCCGCGGGGCAGCGGTGCTCGATCGGCGCGCTCTATACGACGATCGATCGGCTCGAGAAGAAGGGACTGGTCACCACCTGGATGGGAGATCCGACGGCGCTGCGCGGCGGCCGAGCCAAGCGGATGGTGAAGGTCACGGCGAAGGGGTCGCGCGAGGCGGCGGCGTTCTATCGTGCGGTCGTCCGCGCCAGCGACGGCCTCGCATGGCAGCTGCGCTGACATGAATCGCCTGGAATCGTGGATCGTCAATGGGTTCCTCCGCGCGCTCGCTCCTGGTGAACGTGAGGTCGTGTCCGGCGACCTGCAGGAGCTCGGTCTCCCCGGTTCGCGCGCCGCCCGCGAAGTGTTGGGACTCGTCGTTCGGCGGCAGTTCGCTGCGTGGGGCGCCTGGCAGGCGTGGGCCGCATTGCTGGTCGTCGCCCTGCCGCTGGCCATGATGCTGAGTCTCCTGTCGCGGCAGTGGGCGAACGTCGCAGCGTTTGCCTGCTGGTTCTACGTCGACAACTGGACGCCGGCGTATCTCGGCAGCCCCGTTGCTCGCGCCAATCTGCTCGACGCGATCGCCGGGACCCTGGCCCGGTGCGCCGCGCTCGCTGCGTGGGCGTGGAGCACCGGTTACGGGCTGGCTGCGCTGTCGCGGCGGACGGCGTGGACGACGATCGTCCTGTTCGCTCTCGTCCTCTTCGCCGGCACGGCGGGCACGACGACGGTCGCGGCGCGCAACCCGTCGAACGCCGCGGTGTTCTCGTCGACGTTCTACGACGTCGGCCTGCCGCTCCTGTTCCGCGTGGTGTTCGTCCTTCCGCCGGCGACGTACGGCCTGTGCTGCGCTCGTCAGACCCGGGCGGCGCTCGCGAAGAGCACGGCGATAGCGGCGGGCGCGATCGTGCTCACCGGGATCTTCTGGGACGGTCCGCGACACGCCGCCTTGTTCGGATGGTGGTCGCGTTCGGCCGATGCGCCTGCGCTGGCCGCGATGATGCGGCCGCAATACGAATGGGCGCTTCGGCTGCTGCCGATCGGGATGCTGCTGCCGGCGATCTACGTCGTCTCGGATGCGGTCCGACGCCGCCGCCGCGGCGGGCCTGCCTCAATGTGAAGCATGGCGATGGAGGAAATCACGTGCGTGCTGCTCTCGCGTTGCTCATCGCGGCCTGGTTCGTTGTCGCGTGCGTGCTACCGGCGCGCGGCCAGACGGCTCCCTCGGCGATCGCCGCTGGGTCGCAGCGACGAGTCGCGCCAGATTTCTCGCTGACCGACGCGGCCGGCGGGCGCGTCACCCTGTCAGGCTGCAAAGGCCGCGTCGTGCTCCTCGACTTCTGGGCGACGTGGTGCACCGGCTGCAAGGTCGAAATCCCCTGGTACATCGAGTTCGACAGGAAATACGCCGCGCAGGGCCTGACCTCGATCGGCGCCGCGATGGACGACGAGGGCTGGGCGAAGGTAAAGCCGTATCTCGCGGAGCATCCGATTCCGTATTCGATCGTCGTCGGCAACCCGGATCTCGTGCAGCCCTATGACATCAAGAATCTGCCGGTCACGCTCCTGATCGATCGCCACGGCCGCATCGCGGACGCGCACACCGGCGTCGTCGACAAGGGGACATGGGAGCAGGAGATTCGTCAGTTGCTGCGCGAACGGTGACGCCAAAGCAGCGTGACGCTACGTCGTGGCGTCCATTGATGCCCTGCGATCACGCTGTATCCGTGTCTACGGGAACGCGGAGAACGCAGGGACGCAGAACACGCAGAGCATATTTGTACGAGTTGTTCTCAACGGGTTCCGTGGCAATTCCGCGGGTTCCGCGTTGACGCTCTGACGTTGCGCATCCTCGACATGTCGCGAAGTCAATTCAGGCCAGAAACGCGAGAGCCGTCTCGACGAAGCGCGGCGCCATCGCGCCGAAGATCGGGCCGTGGCCGCCGTTCGGCACCACCCACAACGCGGCGTCGGGAATGTTCCGATAGAGCTCGACGCCCAGTTCGACCGGATAGAGCGGATCACGATCGCCGTGCACGACCAGCGTCCGCGTGCGGATCGTCGCGAGCAGAGGCGGCGTGAACGCCATGTCGTCGTAGCTCGTCGCGAAACCGCGCGTCATCGCCCACAGCGCGCGGATCTGATCGTCGCCGTGCACGTGCCGCAGGCGGAGCGCCGTCCATTCGTCTTCGCAGAGCTTGTCGGCGTCGAATGTCGCCGCGATCGCGCGCATCTGCGCGGGAAAGTACGGCGTCGCGCTGACCAGGACCATTGCCGACACGCGATCGACGTGCCGGGTCGCGACGTGCAGAAGCGTCTTCGCGCCCATGCTCATGCCGATCGCCTTCACGCGGTCGATCTGAAGAACGTCCAGCAGCGAGACGACGTCGCGCGCGCATTGGCGGAACGTGAACCGCCGCGACGGGTTCGTCGAGCGCCCGTGGCCGCGCAGATCGGGAATCACGACGCGATAGCCCGGCGGGTCCGTCGGGAAGATGTGCGCCCAATCGCCGCCGACGCCGGAACCGCCGTGGAGCAGCAGCAGCGGCTCGCCCTCGCCGCGCGCCTCGTAATACATCGTGAAGCCGTTGACGTCGATCGTCGGCATGGGGTGCAGCGTAGCGGTGCCGCGCGCCTGGTGCCAAGCGCGTGGTATGTTGGAAGACGCACACCAGACAGGTTGCCGTCGCGCGCCTCAGCCCGCAAGGCCGATAGGTCCGAACCGGAGCGGCTTCTCCACCTATAATTCCACGCACGTTCACATGTCCCTCTCGCCTGGCGTGCGATTCGGCAACTACGAAATCGCGTCGCTGCTCGGAACGGGCGGGGTGGGCGAGGTCTATCGCGCCCGCGATACGAAACTCAATCGCGACGTCGCGCTCAAAATTCTCCCTGAACTGTTCGCCTCTGATCCCGATCGTCCGGCGCGTTTCGAGCGCGAGGCGCAGCTGCTCGCAGCGCTGAATCATCCGCATAGCGGCGATTTACGGCTTCGAGGAGACAGCGACGATCAAGGCGATCGTCCTCGAGCTGGTCGAGGGTCCGACGCTCGCCGATCGCATCGCGGAGGGCCCGTTGCCGCTCGACGAGGCGCTCGGGATCGCGCGGCAAATCGGCGAGGCGCGGCAACGCTACGGCACAGATTGCTGACGCCGCTCACGTTCGATCCGAGCGCCGACACGGCGCCAGGTCGAAGGACGGTCGCGAGTTGTTCTACATGGTTCTCCGCGGCGGAGGCACGACCGAGGCGATGATGGCGGTGCCGATCCAGACGACGCCAACCTTCATCGCGGGCAACCCGACGAAGTTATTTGAGGGCCCGTGGTACGCGGCGCAATTAGGGCGAACCTACGACGTCTCCCGCGACGGCAAGCGGTTTCTGATGATCAAAGAGGCGACGACGACCTCCTTGGTCGAGCGCCAGACGCCGTTGTCGATCACCGTCATCACGAACTGGACCGAAGAAGGCGCGACTGAGGTCATTCGTATCTCAGCGCCCGCATCGGATCCACCTGCGCGGCGCGATGCGCCGGGATGAAGCCGGCGGCGAGCGCCACCGCGGTGAGCGCGACGGCCGCCGACGTCAGCACCAGCGGATCCCAACCCTTCAGCTGGAACAGCAGCGACTGCGCGAGCTGGCCCAGCCCGATTGCGGCGGCGAGGCCGACGATGCCGCCGACGATCGTCATCAATCCGACCTGCCGCAGGACCATGCCGCGCACCCGCGCCGGCGCCGCGCCGAGCGCCATCCGCAGTCCGATCTCGCGCGTCCGCTGCGACACGGTGTAGGCGAGGACGCCGTACAAGCCGACCGCCGCGAGCAGCGTCGCCAGCGACGCAAACGCCGTCGACAGCACGCTGATGAACCGGTCGAGGAAGACGTTCTCCCGCACCTGCTCCGGCAGCGTGCGCAGCCGCTCGACCGGCAGGTTGGCGTCGAGCCGGGCGATCGCCTTCGGGATGTTGGTCATGAACGGCTTCGGATCGGCGCCGGTCCGCACGTAGACGGTGATGAACCCGAGGCGCTCGTCCTGGCGGTACGGCAGGAAGAACTGCGGCGGAATCTCCGGCTTGACGTTGCTGTACTTCGCGTTCTTGACCAGGCCCACGATCTCCATGTTCAGCTTCGGCGCCGTACCGGCACCGCGGTCGTTGCTCATGTGCTTGCCGACGAGGTCGCGGCCGAGATTGAATTTCTTCGCGAACGCTTCGTTGACGATCGCGACTTTCGGCGCGCCGAATCCGTCGGCGCGCGTAAACTCACGGCCCGCGAGCAGCGGAACGCCGAGCGTCGAAAAATACGCCGGACCGATCTCGTTGAAGCGGGAGTTGGTGTCGGTGTCCGGACCCGCGTCGAATCCCTCGACGGCGACGTTGTTGCCCCAGTTGTTGCCGCTGACGAGCGGAACCGTCGCCAGCGTCACACCGGTGACGCCAGGCAGCGCGGTCAGCTCGTCTTCGATCCGCTCGAACAGCTGCCGCGATCGCTCCGGCGAGTAACCGTTCAACTCGGGCGAGACGCCGAACATGATCACGTTGTCGGCCTTCAGGCCGAGATCCACGCGGCTGACGTTCGCGAGGCTCTTGATGAACAGACCGGCTGCGACCAGCAGCGCCATCGACAGCGCGATCTGCGCGGTCGCGAGCGTCGTGCGGAAGCGCGACGCCGAACGCGCGCCCGATGCCTGTCCGCTCTGGCCCTTCAGCGCCGACACCAGATCGGGACGCGTGCTGTGGAGCGCAGGAAACAGGCCGAACAGGAGTCCGCTGCCGATCGCGAGCACGCCCGAGCAGAGCGCGGCTGCGGTATCGATCTCGAGGCGGATCGTGTTGGTCGCCTCGGGAGGCAGCAGCGTCGCGATCAGGTTGAGCGTCCAGTGCGCGACGAAGATACTGCCGATCGCGCCGAACATCGCCAGCAGGATCGACTCGCCCAGCAGCTGCCTGATGAGCTGCGCGCGGCCGGCGCCGATCGAGAGGCGCACCGCCATCTCGCTCGAACGGGCGGCGCCGCGGGCGAGCAGCAGGTTCGCGATGTTGGCGCACGCGATCACCAGCACCAGCGCCGTGACGCCGAGCAGCAGCGTGAGC
>DATFWL010000159.1:0-18179 GCA_035259385.1 Vicinamibacterales bacterium
TTCGAGACAAACGTTGAGTCAGTGCATCAACTGATCAACTTCGACCGTGCTGTAATGGACTTCGCCATCGAGCAGGTGTCGAAGTTACATGATCGGCTATCGCACAAGTTCTTGAATCCAGCCGACAACGGTCAGCACACACTACTCGCGTTGCAGAACGTGCGCACCAACGACTCGCTACGTCGAACGTATCGTCTTGTCGCGAATCAAGGAATCGTTCTGCTTGTGGCGTATTTTGGTGCCACGGTCAGCGACATATTTCGCGAGGGTGTGAATCGTGCGACCGCGCCCGGGCGGCAACCGTCATGGAGCGACGAAGAACTCAAGCTGGCGGTTGCAGAGCTGCTCTCCATTCGAGACGAGCGCCAGTCGATTGGCGAACTTCTGCAGACGACAAAGAACATCAGTTTTCAGGATATGCAGAGTATTGTGCGTGCCTTCAAAGATTATCTCGGAATCACTCCGTCCCGCAATACAACGATGAACAACATCATAGTCGCCCAAGCGTGTCGCAATGTCATCGCCCACGTTGGTGGCAGAGCGGACAGAAGGCTCGTCAACCAGATCGCCAAGGCGGACCCACGCACAGTGAAGTGCGAATTGCGAGAAGGCGATGCAATTGAATTCGCGGACCACGAGGTCCGAGCCGTCTCAGAGTCGATGCGGGTCTTCGTAGATTACCTTGCGTGCGACGTCGAAGCCGCGTATCCAGTTGAGAGTCACGGCTAAGATAGCTCTGTCACACGGACGGACGAGTGGTTAACAGAACAATAGTCTGACTGTCGACATCGGAACGGGCCCGCTAGCTAAGACGCCGTCTTGTGGCGCTCGACTCCCAGGTCCGTCCGGGCTCACTCAACATGACGCGTCACTGCCGAGCGACACATCCAGAGCACGCCAGAAGAACGGTGCATTCATGAGTGTCGAGGATTGGCGCAAGGTGACGACCTGACGACGTCGCTAAAAAAACAGGGCCGTTTTCGCCACGTGCGCAGCCCCGTGATCATTACGATCGCAAGGACTATTCGGACCTGAGGGCTGCGAGTGGATCCGCGTGCGCCGCGCGCAATGCCGGAACCGCAGCAGCGACCGCCGCAAATGGCATCCCTAGCATGAGGACGCCCGCATAGGTGCCGAGGTCCGTTGCGGTGATACCAAAGAGCATCGAGGCAATGAGCCTGCTCGTCGCAAACGCGAGCACGAGCCCGATCACGAGGCCAGCGATGGTGAGTCGTCCCGCGGTGGCCAGGACCAGGCGAACCACATCGGTCGACCGCGCGCCCATCGCGACACGCAGGCCGAACTCGGCCGTCCGCTGAGCCGTTGTATAACTCATCACCGCATAGATGCCGCTGAGCGCCAGCAACAGCGCGAGTGCGGCGAACGTCGACAGGAGCGCCGCGCGGAAACGCGGGGCCGCAACGGAATTATCGATCGAGGCGTCCAGCGTCAGAAACTTCGTCGCGACGTCCGGATTCATCGAGCGAACGACCTCGCGCATCGTGCCCATGAATGATTCGGGCGGAGTTCGTGTACGGATCACGATCTGCACTTCGTTCGCCGTGTACGGATGCTGGCGCAGTGGCATGTAGAGTTCCGGACCCGGCGCCGAGGCCGGCGACGCCTGCCGTACATCGCCGACTACGCCGACGACGGTCATCCACTCGTCCACACGATCAAGGCCACACATGATGCGGTGGCCGAGCGGGTTCTCCGTGGCAAACTGCTCGCGTGCCAACGCTTGACTGATGATGACGACCGACGGACGTTCGTAGGTGTCGCCGTCGCTAAACTCGCGGCCGCGCAACACCGGGATGCCGAGCGTCTCGAAATAGTGGGGACTAGCGAGGCGAAAGCCTGCCGATGGGAGCCGGCGGAAGTCACCGCTGAACGTCTGCTTACCCTCGATCGCATACGACCCATTCGAATCGTACTGTCCGGTCGGCAGCCCCATCGCCGCGCCAGCCGCCACCACATTCGGCAGGCGACGCACGCGGTCAAGCAGGTGGTCGAAGAACTGCCCGGCGCGCAGATAGTTCTCGAGTCCAGACTGATCGAAAAACGAACCGCGGGCCGGCGCATGCGCGTACGTGACGAGAACGCCGTCGTGGTGAAAGCCAACCGGCGTCTCAGTCAGCCGGACGAACGACTGCAGCAGCAGAGCCGCATCCACGGCCAGCACGCAGGACAGCGCGATTTGCGCGAGGACTAACGCGCTCCGCATCCCAGCCGAATGGCCGCCGAGGGCACTGCGTGCCCCGGCGTGGTTCAATGCATCGGTCACGCTGAGGCTGGACACGCGCACGGCGGGTGCCACACCGCACGCGACCGTTGTGAACAACGACATGGCGATGCCGAAACCCAGCACGCGCGCGTCAACATGGACATCCTGCAAGCGGGGTAGCGGCACGTACGATGTACCAACACGCAACAGAGCGTGCGTGCCGACGTACGCGAATAAGAGGCCAAGGCCACTCGACAGGACACCGAGAAGGAGACTTTCGACCACCATCTGCCCGACGAGGCGACGCCGCGACGCCCCCAAGGCGGCGCGCACGGCGATTTCGCGGACGCGCGTTTCGCCGCGGGCGAGCGTCAGGTTCGCGACGTTGGCGCACGCGATCAACAGCAACAGTCCAACCGCCCCCAGCAGCACCCACAGCGTCGTTCGGACGTCAGCGACCAGCGAGTCCCGCAGCGGGCTCGCCGCAAATGTCTTGCCACGATTCGTGACTGGAAACGCCACCGCCAAGCGTTCGGCCAGCGCCAACAATCTGGCATCGGCACGCTCAACCGAAACACCGGGCGCGAGTCTCGCGACTGCGCGATAGTTATGTCCGGAGCGGTTGCGGTTCGGTGGATCGAGCGGCGCCGCCATCCACACATCGGTACGCGCTGGGAACTGCATGCGCGCGGACGTCACGCCAACGACATCGTAGGCTCGATTTTCGACGAACAGCGACCTGCCCAGCGCTGCGGCAGGGCTTCCATAGTTGCGCTCGGCAAAACCGAGGCTCACGAGCGCCGAGCGCTGCGCATCGTCGCGCGTCAAAACCCGGCCGGCGATCGGCGCGAGCTGAAACACACGAAAGAAATCCGGGTGCACTCGTCGCACGCCGACGAACTCCGCATGGTCACCCAACTGCACGCCCATCTCACCGCCCGAGTAGTACGCGATAGAATCGAACGCGTCGGGCATCGCAGCGATGTCGGTCTCGTCGCCGCCGGTCAACAGCGGCGCGCGACGGTCGACGTAGCGATTCACGATCGATACGATTCGGTCTGCGTCAGGATAATCGAGCGGCTTCAGCACGACGCCATCGAGCACGGTGAACAGCGCCGTGACCGCGCCGACGGCCACCGCCAGCGTGAGGACGGCCACAACGGCAAAGCCAGGGCTTCGGCGCAGGGCGCGACCGGCATGCCGGAGATCGCGCAGCAGGAGATCGAGCCAGACGAACGAGCGAGCATCGCGGTGCGCGTCTTCGATGTGCAAGACACCTCCGAAACTGCGGCGTGCTGCCAGCCTCGCCTCCTCCGATGAATAGCCTTGGCGAATGTAGTCGTCTGTCGCCTCTTGGATGTGGCTCAAGATTTCCGCGCGCATGTCCTGGTCGACTTGCCGCCTGCGCAGAAGAGCGCGAACCTGCGCAACGAATACATTGAGCCGCCTCACAGCGCACTTTCCCGAATCCGAAAGAACCGCGCGACCATTCCTGCTGCCTTCTGCCACGCGTCCTCTTCAGCGCGCAACTGCTTGCGACCCACTTTCGTCAATCTGTAGATCTTGACGCGGCGTCCGCTTTCGGACTCGCCCCATTCCGAAGCCACCCATCCACATTGCTCGAGCTTCACGAGTGCGGGGTAGAGCGTTCCTTGGTTGAGTGCCAGCTGATTGCCGCTGATCTGCTCGACGCGCCGCGCGAGCCGATAGCCATGAAGTGGACCCAGGGCCTCGAGCGTCTTGAGGATCATGAGGCCGAGGGTGCCGTATAGCACTTCACGCTTATCGTCGGCCATATGTGGGCAGCCTACGGCTAGAAGCTGTTGGCTGTCAACCGGTCATGTGGCGCACGGTGCGCCGCGTGCTTTCGGAGTCGATGGTGGGCGCACTTCGAGTTCACCCGCATAAACACGACGCCAACTATCCTCCGCAAACAGTTCGAGGAGTGGCGTGAGGCGCGAGCGTTGTTGCGAGGACGCCTGCTGCGTTTTTGATTGCCGCGCCGGACGTGACCCTCTCAGCTACCGTGCGGGATCGCCCGCGTCGACAAACTATTGAATCGAGCGTGAGCGAACCCAGTAACCCGGCCGAGCGACAACGTCCGCGCTGGCTCGAGCCACTTTGACGTTCAGGGCGTGCCATCCCGGGCGACTGACGCCGCTCGGGGTGTAGGTCAGCACATATCGGTCTCGCATGTCGCGAATTGCACGACTGAAGAGTTTCTGCAAATCTCGATTGGACGACGCTGACCAATTGCGGCCGCCTGCTTCATGCGTGGCCTGTTTGAGGAAAGCGCGGGAGCCGAATGATACGGCGTGGATGACGACGTTGGCATGACGCACCGACTCCAGCACCTCGTCGTCCGAGAGCCAACTCGATGTGTCATCGCCGTCCGTAAAAATCAACAGCAGCGATCTCGTTCCGGCGGGAGGTGGTGTTTGCAAACCCAGGAACACGGCGTCTCGCAGCGTCGTGTCTCCGGCCCCGGTGATCGCGTGCAGCGCAGAACGGACGGAATCGAAATTCGTCGTCAACGCGACCGGACGAGCCACGACGGACGCGAATGTGATCAGTGAAACGTAGTCGCCTGTCCTCAATTCGTTGACCACCTGCTCGGACGCGCTGATCAGCGCATCCAGCCGTTCGCCAGCGACGCTCTCGCTCGTATCGAGCACAAGCGTCACGCTCAAGGGGACTCGCTCAACGGTGACAGTATCGATGCGTTGTCGAATGCCATCATCGGTCACGACGAAGTCGTCTGCTGTGAGGCCCGGCACGGCCGCGTCGCCTCTGGTGACCGATACATCGACGGTCACGATTTCGACGCGCGTGTGGAATGTCGATGGTTGGAGTGCCAGGGCGACGGCCGCGAGGGCGAACGCCTGCCTGTTCACCGACCGCGAGCCTGGGCACGCAGATGCGGCAGGGCGTCTGGATCGCCCATCGCGTCGTAGTACGGCCACGGATCGTCGTGATTGGACAGCAGGAGGCAGTCCCGAGCGAGGTCGGCGGCTCGTTCTGGATGGTCGAGAACGTCCTCGTTTCGACTGAGCGCGATGCACGCCGCCTGGTACCCCGCTCCGACGCTGTAGGCCTTGCGATACTCAGCATCCGCCACTTCAAGATCCTGCGCCCTCGCGGCGACCCGACCGAGTAAGAGATGTGCTACGTACTGCTGGTCGTCAGTTGACGCACCGGCGGCGACCGATTGCAGCCAGCCAGTAGCCTCACGCCCCGCACCAAGATCGACATACAAGTGTCCCAGGCGCAGCTTCGCGATCGTGAGGCCCGGAGCCAGCATCAGCGCTCGCTTGTAGTCCGCCATCGCGGACTTCGTGGAGGGAAGACGCATCATCGCCGCCTTCGGCCCGTGATGGAAACGCCCGCCAATCGTTCCACGCGCCGTCAGGAGCAGCGGATCGTCGTGAAACTCCTTCAGGCCGATGTCAATCACCTGTGACGCTTCAGGCAGCAGAATGGAGGCCGCGAAGGAACTTGCGACCGCGTAGTACCACCACCGTCTGGGCTCGTCGCCAAGCGGCTCGCCAAACGGTGCGCGCCCTGCGTCGTAGAAGAGAGCCAACCCGCTGTTGACCACCTCAGCCACCTTCCGCCTGTCGTTCGGCGACAGACGGCTCGCGAGCCCGTAGTGGACGCGATGCGCATCGAGCAATGCCTTGGCGACTTCGGCCTGGAGGATGGCCGCGGCCATCCGATCCGACGAGGAGAGGTTCGGTGCCGACGCCTTCGCCGCGGCCGCCAATCGATCAACGGGCCACGCGGCGAGCTGGTTGATCGCGTCTTGCGCCCGACCGGTCCGGTAGTTACGTAGTGCTTGCTGGAACGCGGCCGGTTCACGCGAATTCTGCGTTGAGACTGAACGGCCTTCGCTTGGGTGTACCAGCGAAACAGCAAGGAACCAACAGATTCCGACGAAAGAACCATCCCGGCCAACAAGGCGGGACCGTCGGATGTTGATCGTTCTCATCGCGCCGTCGCGACGCGAGCGCCCCATCGTGCGGGGGGCACCCCGTAGACGCGCGTGAACATGCGCGTCATGTGGCTCTGGTCGCAGAATCCGGCAGCCTGCGATGCCTCTGCAAGTGAGCAGTGCCGACGGATCGCGCGCCGCACGTGATCGAGCTGTCGCATCGTGCGGTAGCGGGTCGGACTGGTGCCGAAGGCCGCCCTGAATTGCCGCGCGAGCGTCCAGCGGTCGAGGCCCGTGGCCCGCTCGAGTTCCGCTGCCGAGTGGGGCGTCGCTGGCTCCGCGCAAAGCAGCGCCCGGGCGCGTTCCAGGGCCGCAATCGCCAGCGCCGTTCGCGGCGGGCGGGATCCCGAAGTCTCAAGCAGGAAATCGACAATCGCCGCGCCGACCTCCGCGAGCGCCATCTCGTCGAGGACGCCGTCCAGATCCCACAACGGCGACACGCGGCGTCGCTGCGCGTCGGTCAACCGCACCACGGGATCGGTCACGAAAGGCAGCGGCGACCCGCCGAGTTGGGCCTGCACCAGCGAGGGATCGACGTACGCGATGCGGTAGGCAAACGGCGCCGCGGACCCCGAGCCGCCGTCGTGCAGTTCGTCGGGGTGGAGCACGTGGCACTCGCCGGGCAGGCATATGCGCCGCGCGCCCCGGTACCTGAACGTCTGCACGCCTTCGAGCGTTAGACCGATTGCGTACGAGTCGTGCCTGTGGGGCGAGAAGGCCTGGCCGACGAAGCGCCACTCCACGCGTTCGAGACCGTGTGCGCTGCGTCCGAGGCGCAGATATTCTCGGATGCCGTTACCAGCAGCGTCGCGCAGGACCCCTTCGGAGCACTGGCTGGATGACGGTCGCGGGTCCCCCGTCTTCCGCATCCCTTGAGCCTACCAAGAACACGACTCGCATTGCACGCGCCCGCCGATCACAACCGTTCAAGACGCACGACGATCATCTGTTTACAGTGAAGACGTCACGCCGGCACGCGCGATTCGCCAGCAAAGAGGGCTCAGCATGGACTCTCTACCGGCTAGTGTGAAGTACGTCAGGTTTGAGCGCGCGGGCGTCGAGCGCTATGGCATCTGGGAAGGCGACCTCTTCAAGGAACTGTACGGCAGTCCCCTCAACGGCGTGCGCGAGACGGGCCGCGAGTTCCTGCGATCGGAGACGCGACTCCTCGTGCCGTGCCTGCCGTCCAAGGTGCTGGCAGTCGGGCTCAACTACGCCAGCCACCGGGAGCATGTGGAAGGCTCCGAGGGCGTCATCCGCAACGCCTCCGGCCGGCCGGTTCCGTCGCACTATCCAGGCGTCTTTGCCAAGTTCCCCACGAGCCTCATCGCCGACGGAGACCCGATCGTGCTGCCCGACGACGCCACGAACGTGCACTTCGAGGGCGAGCTTGTCGTCATCGTAGGCGCGACCGCGACACACGTGCCGCTGGCCGACGCGGACCGCTATATCTTCGGCGTGACGGTGGGCAACGACCTCGTGGATCGGGAATGGCTGCTCGAAGACCTGCAGTGGTTCCGCGCGAAGGGCGCCGACGGATTCGGGCCGATTGGCCCCGCCATTGTCACCGGGCTCGATATCAACAACCTCGCGGTCGAAACCCGCGTCAACGGCGAAGTGCGCCAATCGTCGAATACGCGCGAGCTCGTCTTCTCGCCGCAGGAGATCCTGAGCTACTGCAGCCGCTATGTCACGCTGCTCCCTGGTGACGTGATCTTCACGGGCACGCCCGGCAAGACCCAGCGCGTCGATCGCGGCGACACGGTCGAGGTGACGATCGGCGGGGTCGGCACGTTGCGCAACACCGTAGCGCGGGCGGCAACATCGCGCACATGTCGAGCAGCTGCGCGCGACACACCGACGGCAGGCTAGGCTTCGGACTTTTCGAGGGGTTGTGATGACCACGCTATTGCAGGATATGCGGTACGGGCTGCGAGCGCTTTGGAAGAGTCCGGGTTTTACGATCGTCGCGGTGCTTTCTCTGGCGTTGGGCGTGGGCGCGAACACGGCGATTTTCAGCATCGTGAACGCGGTGCTGTTGCGTTCGCTTCCTTTTTCCCATCCGGAGCGTCTGGTGAAGATCGTCGCCAGCAATCGCGGAGTGGGCGCGCGGGACATCGGACTCTCCGTTCCCGAATTCGACGATCTCAGATCGAGGGCGGGCATCTTTGACCAGGTGACTGCCACCCAGGGCGGCCCGACAAATTTGACCGGCGGGGATCGTCCGCAGCGTTTCGAACTGCTGGAGGTGAGTCCGAACTATTTTTCCATGCTCGGCACGTCCGCGCACATCGGACGGGTGTTTGGTCCGGGCGACGAAGCGCCGGGTTTCGCGGAAGCGGCGGTCATCAGCGACAGTCTGTGGGCCCGCGAGTTTGGGCGAGATCCGGGAGTACTGGGGCGAAAGATACAACTCGACAACGATCCCTACACCATTGTCGGCGTGCTCCCGCCCGGATTCCGCCATCCGGGCAGCACGGTTTCGACGGATGTCGAAATATGGGTGACATGCGGATTCAGGGCCGATCCCTTCCCGAAACCAGAGCGCAGCCTGCGGATCTTGCCCGGAGCAATCGGACTTCTGAAGCCTGGAATCGGCCTGGAACAGGCGCAATCCCGGTTGGACGCGTTCGCGTCCCAGCTGCGGGCGGAATACGCCACCGCCTATCCGGCGGGGTCGGACTGGTCGATTGAGGCGCAGCCGTTGCAGGACTCGCTGGTGGGAAATGTCCGGCCCATGTTGCTGGTGTTGATGGGCGCGGTGGCGCTGATCGTTCTGCTCGCCTCGGTCAACATTGCGAATCTGCTCCTGGCCCGCGCTTCCGGCAGACAACGAGAGGTGGCGGTACGGCTGGCGATGGGGGCGAGCCGTGCGCGGATGATTCGTCAGATGCTCACCGAGTCGATGATTCTCTCGCTGGTCTCCGGCGTGGTCGGTGTCCTGACCGCAATGGCCGCTTTGCATTTCGTACCGTTTCTGCCCGTCCAGATTCCCCGGCTGGCCGAGGTGCAGGTGGATTGGACGGTGCTGTCGTTCGCCTTGCTGGTTTCCCTGCTTGCCGGGCTCGGGTTTGGATTGGTTCCAGCCTTCCAATCCACGAAAGCCGACATTGCGGCAGCCATGCGGGAAGGAACTCGAGGCTCGGGCACCAGCGGCAAAACCAACCGGTTGCGCGGTCTGCTGATTGCCTCGGAAACGGCCCTGGCTGTGGTGCTCATGGTGGGAGCGGGTCTGCTCCTGCGCACGTTCTGGAATCTGCTGCAGGAAAATCCCGGTTTCAATCCATCAAGCGTGGTCGCGGCCAATTTCTACCTGCCGGTGCCCAACAATCCCGCTCTGGATCGCTACGGCAAGCCCGAAATGTTCAACGCGTTCGTGCGCGAGGCTGTGCGCCGCGTGCGCACGATCCCGGGAGTGGAGTTCGCCTCCCTGACCACCGATTTGCCAGTCACCCACTCGTCGCGGCGCTACGTCGTCAATATCGAGGACCGTCCGGACGAATCCGGCAAAGGTCTGTTTTCTGAAGTCACCAGTGTGACTCCCGATTACTTCAAGGTGTTGCAGGCCTCGTTGGCACGCGGACGTTACTTCACGGAAGACGATGATGCCGGCAAACAGCCGGTGGCCATCGTCGATGAAAGCACCGCTCGCACCTACTGGCCGGACCGCGATCCCATTGGCCGCCGTTTGAGCACGAGGAGCACAAGGAGTACGGGGGGCGCAGCCAACCCGCCGTGGTGCATCGTGGTTGGCGTGATCAAGGACATCAATAGTGATGGCCTCGACCAATCCGGAGCGCCCCACATTTACCGGCCGATCTACCAGTTTTCAGGATCCAGGGTGTTGTCGAAAAGCGTGACGGTCCGGACCTCTTTCTCCGCCGCCAGCCTGGAGCCGCAGATCCGGCGTGAGATACAGGCCGTCGATCCCGATCTGCCGGTGTTCAATGTCCGGACGATGAATGAGGTGATTGACGGTTCGCTCGCTTCGCGCCGCTTCTCCGCGGAGCTGGTGGGAGTCTTTGCCGTGGTGGCGCTTCTGTTGGCGTCGGTGGGGATTTACGGTCTGTTGGCCTACATGGTGGGTCAACGGTCGCACGAGATTGGAGTGCGGATGGCGATGGGAGCCATGCCCTCGACCATCGGGAAAATGATTGTGAGCCGCGGCGCAGGTCTGGCCGGCATCGGAGTGGGGATCGGCTTGATCGTGTCGGGAATCATGGCTCCGCTGATTTCAAGTTTGCTCTACGGAGTGAGACCGCTTGATCCGGAAGTGTTCATAGCGGTGCCGTTGATCCTGATGGTGGTTGTGCTGCTGGCGAGCTACATCCCGGCGTGGCGCGCGGCCAGAGTGAACCCGATCGTCGCCTTGCGTCGCGAGAGTTAAACCGCAGGACCTGAGAGGATGTCGCTATGAGAACCATTCGAATGGGAAGTGTGGCGTGCACGCTTGCGATCGTCGCAGCGGTCAGTGTTGCTCCATCCCACGCCCAACCGGCGTCGCAAACCCCGCAGGCCGCTCTGACCAAAGAAGCCGGGACGCTCTCCGACAAATTCAGCGGACTGGCGCGCGTCATGGCAGGCAAGTATGACTGGAAACCCGGTGAGGGTGTGCGTTCGGTTGGCGACGTCTTCAACCTGATCGTGACGGAGAACGGCATCCTGGTGGGAACGCTTACCGGCGCCGGCGGGGGGCAGGGCGGCGGGCGCGGGGCACAAGTCACGGACCCGGAAAAACTGCAGGAAGCGCTCAAGAGTTCCTACGCGAACCTGCAAAAAGCCATCGCGGGGCTTTCGGACGCCGATCTGAAGGCGCCGGTGAAACTGTTCGGCCGGGATATGACTAAGGAAGAAGCTATCCGCTACCTTCTCGGGGACCAGCATGAGCACCTCGGGCAGTCGATTGCCTATGCGCGATCAAACGGCGTCGTACCGCCGTGGTCGAAGTGAAATCGTGCCAGAGACCAAGAAGAGCATGAAGCGGCGGCACTCGCGTCCACATCGAGGCGGCACGGTGCGTAGTTAGCGGAGCTGGCCTGAAGCGTCAAGACATCGGCCCAGCCGGTCATCCAGAGAGCCCGATGCGAGGAGCTATGTGATGAAGACCTGTTTCATTTTGCGCGAAAGAGATCCAGGACGCCGCTATTGTGTGCAAACACCGCAACCGGAATCTGGTATCGCAATCAATTCCGCCCGTCGCGGCTCAGGCAGGAAGAGGCCGGGTATTGGGCGTCAGAGGAACGAATCTGAGCGGGGTTGCGGGGATCTCGATCACCTCGGTCCACCATGATCACGTCCGCGCGAGCCGGCCCTTCAGCTCGCCCCCGTAGTGTCCAATTATCGGTCTGTGGTCTGGGCGCCCCCGAAAGTCGTGTTAGGAATTGATGTTGCCATCAGTGATCGAGCTGCATCGTACGGGCCGTCCCAGCCTAGATGAGTGATCATCCGACGGTAGAAGGAGCCGTGATGCAAACCTTGGAGCTGCGCGCGAGGCGCGGGCCGGAACAAGTTCTGAGAGGAGCGATCAGCGGCTGTCAGGCGGCAGGTCGGTGATAGTACTTCAGCAAACCGCCAAGTCGCGCTCGGCATGCAATATGGCCTTGGTGGTTCGCCGGTTCGGCCAGCGGCGCGATTATCCGGTTGCCCAAACCCTGATGGTTGCGTTCGTGATGGTAATGATCGGCGAATTCACGCACCGCTCGTCGGAGCGACGCTTCACCAACAAGGATGATCCGATCCAGACATGACTCATTGATGGTGCGGACAAATCGCTCCGCGTGGGCATTGAGATTCGGTGGCCCGTCACGACTGGCCGGGCAACGTGCGGGAGCTCGAGAACGCGATCGAGCGCGCCGTGGTCCTCGGGTCAGCGGACCGGATCCTCGTCGACGATCTCCCCGAGAATATCTTCGAACAGTCCGAGGCGCAGGACGCGCCTGCGACGGACTATCACCAGGCGGTCCAGGCGGCGAAGCAGGGGATCGTCGCCGCGGCGCTGAAGTCGGCCGACGGCAACTACACCGATGCTGCCCGCCAGCTCGGCATCCACCCGAACAACCTCCATCGCCTGGTGCGGACTCTCGGCGTCAAGGCGCCGAAGCCGCGAGGCGCCTGAAAACGTAGCGAAGGCTTCAAACGTAGCGCGAAGGCTTCAGCCGAGCGACCGCTCGCACGGGATCGCAATCCGTACTGATAGTGCGCTCAATCGGCCTGATTGTTAGCAGAAGCCTGGCTGCTCACTGGCGCGATCCTGTTCGAGCAAGCCTGCTCGGAAACAGTAGCTGCATCACGACTTACGACGACTGGCGATCCAGTTGCGATCGGAGCTCCGCGCGGCACGGCGGTTGCCCTCCCTGACCACGTTCGCGCCAATCACATGACTCGGCGATGCGGGGAGGATGCAATGGCGAGCACATTAGCGTCGGCGCCGTCAACTGAGCGCGGTTATCGTCAGGGTGCCACGATCAAGACGGCGCGAGTGGCGGCGGCGGCCGGCGCCGTCCTAGTGGCGCTGACCGTCGGAGGCGAGATCCGGTTACACGGCCAGGCCGCCTTCGCCGGCGTGGAAACGCCGATCGTCGTTGCCCGAGGTAAACAGACTGATACGGCAATCGACGGGACCGTCGTAGTGTGGACAGATACGTCGTCCGGCAACGCGGACATCTCCTATTCCGACGGGATCGTACACGCGGCGATCGTGAAGCCCGGTGACCAGCATCTGAGCGCCGTCTCGGGAACGACGATCGCCTACACCAACCAGACCCAAGCGGATCCCCGGCCAGATCTTCACGTACGATATTCCAACGGGCACAGTCACGCACATCAGCAATGACCCCGACCACGATCAGCAAAATCCAGCGATCTCGACTGCGCTCATCGTCTGGGAGGATAGTCGATTCGGCTCTCACATTGGCGTTTATGATCGGGTCACTCGCGCGACGACGCTCGTTGGCGATCTTGCCTCAACCCAGTCGCAGCCGGCCGTCAGCAGCACGAAGGTCGTATACATCGATAACACGGCAGCCTCCGTCGTCGTCTTCGACGCGGTGACTCGTTATCAGACGACACTGTTCGTCGGCCCAGCGGCTTCGCCGGACATCGACGGTACGCAGGTCGTGTGGTCAGATCACAGCGGTGCTCTTTCGGACATCGTCGTCCACGATCTCTCGACTGGCGCTGAAACGCGCTTGCTCTTCCCGGCAACCAGGAAAATCCCAGGATCAGCGGCGAGTTCGTCGCATTCGAGGATCAGAGCAGCGGAGTCAGCCACATCGTGTTGTGGCACTGGCCGGGTGGCGAGACGTTTGCTTTCTCACCGTTGAGCTCCCAGCAGACCCTGCACGCAATCAGCGGCAACCGTGTCGTCTACACGGACAGCCGGAACGGCAACGCTGACATCTTCGCGTTCGACTTCACGTTCACTCCACCGCTCGCCAGCCTGAGCACAGGAGCGGTCAGCTTCGGCAATCAGCAGGTCGGTGTCCCACGCGGCCTACAGACGTTCAGGATCATGAACGGTGGAAATGGGCATCTCGACGTCACAGGCCTGTCCTTTTCCACACCAGATTTCTACACGACGACGCCCCTGCCGTTCTCGGTGTTGTCCGGCGGAAGCGCTTCGGTCGACGTCTGGTTCAGCCCGACGACGACAGGATCGCGGACCGGTACGATCACCATCGTCGACAACTCGCCAAGCAGTCCTGAATCGGTGTCGCTCAGCGGCTACGGCATCAACCCGATCGCGACGCTCAGCCCAACGAGCATCAATTTCGGCAACCAGCAGGTGAGTACG
Source organism: Vicinamibacterales bacterium (assembly GCA_035259385.1). Lineage (GTDB taxonomy): Bacteria > Acidobacteriota > Vicinamibacteria > Vicinamibacterales > CAVVIG01 > QHWK01. The sequence goes on from DATFWL010000159.1 coordinate 14,008, forward strand.
ATCAGCGTGCCGGCCGGGGTAACCGTGACGAACACCGGCGTCGGGTGCTGACGATCACCGGCGCGGCGCTGCGCGGCGTCAACCCCGAGGACTTCTCCTACACGTTGTCGCCGGCGCCACCCGGTTCGCTGCAGCCGGGACAGGCCGTCGTCTTCAGCGTTGGCTTCGCACCGCGCGTCACCGGGATTCGAACGGCCACGCTGCAGCTGTTCGACAACGCCGCCAACAGTCCGCAGTCGGTGTTCCTCACGGGCAACGGCATCCTGCCGGCCGACCTCGCCATCGCGATGACCGCGAAGGCGCTTGGAAATCCACTCTTGAAAACCCAGTCTACTGTGGCCTACACGATCCAGGTCACCAACACCAGCGCGACCGGCGCGTACAACGTGACCGTCAATACGACGGTTCCCGCAGGCGAAGGATCGAGCCTTGTCAGCCTGGTGCCGTCGCAGGGCACGTGCACCCACTTGAAGACTCCAGTCGGGTCGATCAGATGCAGTCTCGGATCATTCGCTGCGGCCGGCGCTGCGACGGTGACGTTGACGACGACGTATTCGGGCACGGTGCTGCCGAACACCGCGACGGTCACGTCGTTACTCGACCCCAACAGCGCGAACAACACGGCAACGGTTCCATGAGCGGACAGCGTGCAGCCGCCGGGCCCGAGCGGGGATACTCTTCGTCACGTGCCCGGCGGCATGCGCATCATCTGCAACGCACAACACGGCACGGTTCGCACATCTCAATCAATCCGGGATTGGAGGATCGTCGTGGTGAAAGCGGTACACTTGGGCCTCCTGCTCGCGGCACTCATCACAGCCGCATGCACGGCGGTCTCCAGCCGGGCGATCGACGGCGACGTGGCTTTCGTCAACGTCACCGTCGTCCCGATGGACGCGCCGCATGTCCTGGCGAACCAGACGGTGATCGTCAAAGGATCCCGCATCGAAGCGATCGGGCCGACCGCCAGCACGCGCGTCGCGCGTCGGGCTCAGACCATCGACGGATCGAACAGGTTTCTGATGCCCGGCCTCGCGGACATGCATGGGCACGTCAACGACAAGCCGACGCTGACGCTGCTGGTCGCGAACAGTGTGACGACAGTTCGCAACATACGGCGCACGCGTCAGGTGCTCGCCTGGAGGGACGAAGCCTCGCGGTCGGCGATCATGGCGCCAACGATCGTCACCGCCGGCCCGATCGTGGACGGCGTGCCTCCGCTGTGGGATGGCAGCACGGCCGCCAAGGACGACCGCGAGGCGAAGGACGCAGTCGAACGGCAGCATGCCACCGGTTACGACTTCGTCAAGGTGTACAACAACCTGTCGCGCGGCGCGTACGACGCGGTAGTCGCCGAGGCATCGCGGCTCGGCGTTCCGGTAGCCGGACACGTGCCGATCGACGTCGGCCTGGAGCACGCACTCGACATGCACCAGAAGTCGATTGAACACCTCGATGGCTACTTTCGCGCGGCCCAGCGCGACGGATCTCCGATCCTCGGCAAGCGCCTGATCCCGCCGAAATTCAGAACGATCGACTGGCTGGACGAGGACAAACTCAGTCGGCTCGTGGAGCATACGAAGGAGGCCGGTTCGTGAACTGCCCGACGCTCATCATGTACAGGAGGTTCGTCCCGCTCGACGAGGGAAAGGCGCTGCTCGCGCGTCCGGAAATGAGGTACGTGGCGCCGCAGCTGCGCGCATCGTGGGATCCCACCAAGGATTTCCGGCTGAAGACATTCACGGCGGACGACTTCGCGTCGTTCAGACGCGCGGATGCCCGGCGGCTCCTGCTCGCGCGGCAGCTGCACGACGCGGGGGCGCGGCTGATCCTCGGCACCGATTTCTCCAATCCGTATGTCGTTCCAGGCTTTTCAATTCACGAGGAGCTGGGATTCCTGGTCATGGCCGGCCTGACGCCCTACGACGCGATTCGCATGGGCACGGTGAACGCTGCGGCCTATCTGGGCGACGACTTCGGCGAAGTCGCGCCGGGGAAGCGGGCCGACTTGATCCTGACGCAGGCGAACCCACTGGACGACGTGCGCAACGTGTCGCGCCGCGAGGGTGTGATGCTGCGGGGGCACTGGTATCCGGAAGCCGAGCTGCAGCGTGCGCTGGAGGGATGGGTGGACCGGTTCGACTCGAAGCACGACAGGCTCGCGCAGTTCAAACCACTCAGCCGCGAAGGCACCGCCGAGATCGAGCCGAAGACGTTTCGCGTCCGCTACAGCAGCGTCTTTGCCGGGCAGCAGCGATTCGCGATCGATCGGCTGCCAGATGGCAGCCGGGCGCTGACGCTGCAGTCCGCGATCGACGAAGTGGACATGGGTTCCGCGACGAACGAGCTCCATGAAACGTTGGATGGAAGCGGCACGCTGCTCGACGCCGAGCTCAGGAGGAGTGATTGGTTTGGCACGTTCACCGCCTCGTTTCGCATCGTCGATGGGCACCTCACCGGCACCACGAGGTTCTCGTCCGGCGACGCTGTCAGTCTCGACGAGACAGTGGGATCGGCGGTGTTCGTCCCTTCTGTCGCCGGCTCGTGGCAGCTGCTGGTCGAACGTGCAAAGGCGCTCCGCGTTGGCCAGGCGATGGACGTCAACGGGATCGACGTCGATCCCGAGCCGGTCCTGCACATGGTGAGAGTGGCCGAACACATCAAACGGCTCGCGGACGTTGCGTCCGACCGGCGCTACGCCGTCGATGAGAGGCGGCCAAACGGCAGCTCCCACCTCGAGCTGACGGTCGGCTCCAGCGGCGTACTGACCAACGTTCACAGCGCCCTGCAGATTGGCGAGATCGACCTGACGAGTGCCGACCGCAAATGAGCCACGACGATCCGCTGGGTTATTCGTCAAGACCGACGCCCCGGATCATCTCGGCGAACCGCGGGTCCGGCCGAAGGCTCTGCCAGGGCGAATCGACCAGCAGCGATTCCACCTTTAGCCATCGCATGTTCTCGTCGCGGTTCTTGAACGCGTCCGCGAGCAGCTCGAACGCGCGCTCCGTGTCGCCGAGTCGCGCGTAGAGCTCCGCGAGCCGGAAGGGCGACACATACCTGAGCACCGACTGCGCGCGCGCGTCCTTCACCTGCTGCTGGTACCAGGCGACCGCGAGCTCGAGTTGCGTGTGCCAGTAGCCGTCCAATCCTCCGGAGTGGTATGCGCTGAGTAACCTCTCGATTGGCTCCGGACCGTCCCCGCACAGCATCTGTGTTCTGAAGCCGTGCACGAACTCGGCAATCGCCTCGTCGTACCGGCGGTTGCGCATGTGGACCTGTCCGCGAACCTCGTGCAGATACGCCACGACGTCTGGAACGTTCGGGAACAGCTCGATGATCCGTTCGAGCTGGCGGATGGCCTCGTCGTCGCGTCCGAGATGCAGGAGGGGCCAGACGGCTGTCACTGACACGAACATCGACAGCGGGTCCAGTTGCTGGGCCTTGGTCAACTCACCAAGCGCCGTCTCGAAGCTCCCGTTGGCGTAGAGGTGCATGCCGTACCACTGGTGAGCCGTGGCGTAGCTCGGGTTGAGATCGATCGCGCGCTTGAACTCCTTTTCCGCGGCCCGAGGATCCCAGTCGTACTGCCCCTTGATCATGCCGAGCGATGCATGCGCCTCGGCCACTCGGTCGTCGATCGCGAGCGCGCGGGCGGCCGCGGCGCGGGCGGCTGGAATCGCCTCGCCGGGAACGAGCACGAGACTCGAGAGCTGATAGTACGAGTCGGCGAGCCCGGCCCACGCTAGCGCGTAATTCGGATCCAGCTCGATCGCCTGCCCGAAGTACTTGAGCGCCTGCTTCCAGCCGTCTTCCGTGTATTTGTTCCAGAAGTAGCGGCCCTTCAGATAGAGCCGATAGGCCTCGACGTTCGCCGTTTCCTGCCGGCTCGCGCGGCCTGCGTCGGCGTCGTTCACCGGGAGGTGCAGGCTTCTCGAAATCTTGTCGGCGATTTCCTGCTGCACCGTCGGAAGATCCGACAGCGTGGCGTTGTACGTCTCTCCCCACATCTGGCTGCGATCCCGAGCGTCGATCAACTCCGTTCTGACCGACAGCGCATCTGCACGATGCACGACGCGCCCGAGGACCACGGCGCCGACGTTGAGTTCGCGGCCGACAGTTTCCGGATCGACGTCACGCCCTTTGTACTTTTGCACCGAATTGAGGGCGAT
>DATFWL010000160.1:0-8266 GCA_035259385.1 Vicinamibacterales bacterium
GACCCACCACCACCGCGGCACCGGCATGTGTGCAGGGGGCCTCGCCCCGGGCTGCGAGTTCTCGACCGCCAGCCGCGATCCCCATTCGAGATACGCCACGAACGCGGCTCGCCATTCCGGATCGCGCGGGAGTCCCGCTTCATCGGCGGACCGGCGGAGCAGCGTCACCCAGCGCTCGCGTTGCGCTCGGTAAGGGCTTTGCCCATGTGCTGCCCCACCATCCGCGAGTAGCCGCCGTACCGCTCGCTGTAGTTCTTCGGCCCGCCGAACACCTCACCGAGCCACGCTGCCACACGTTCCGGGTGATCCGGCGCCATGGTCGCGAAGAGCGGGCCGATCAACGGATCCTCGGGCACGTACTTCGAGTAGAAGAGCCGGGTCATGCGCGTGAGCGCCGGCAGGCCTCCCGCCCATTCAAACAGCGTCCAGTGGTGGTCTGCGTCGACGACCGGATCCGTGAACTGCACAGACCAGTGCATGCCGCTGCAGAATGGTTTGTTCTGGGAATGACCGCAGCGGCAGAGGCTGTAGTGCTCCGACGAGGCACCGATGTTTTGCTCGATCGTCGTACCGTCGTCGGCCACGAGCGGAATGCCACCCGTGATCCGATAGGGACCATCGCGCGAAATCTCGATGCCCGGCGGGCGGATGACATCTACCTGCTCGCGGGCTTCACGGCCGTCCACGGCGTAGCTGAGCGCGCCGGACGGACAGGCACGCACGGCGTGCACGATATCGTCCAGCCGGGCCCCGCTCGGCGTCACGAACTGCTCCTTGCTCTGGTGAAAGACCGTGGGCAGGTGATCGGTGCAGAACCCCGAATGTGCGCAGATCCCGCGATTGTCCAGCACCGTCAGCTGCTGACCGACGTAGGGATCCTGCCGGTTGGCGACGCGCGTCGGATCTTTGCGATCGTCGAATCCGTTCTGCGCATGGGCCCCGTCGCAAAACGGCTTGATGGTCGACGCGCCACATCGACAGAGCGCGACCGTCGGGGGAACGATGAGCGCCCGGCCGAGCCAGTCGGTCAGCGTCGCCGCGTGTGTCAGGAGGTATGGACCGTTGCGCTGCGTGCGAATCCTCACAGGAGCGGCATCGATCTCGCGCAGGCGCTCTATGCGCGATGGTGCGGTAGCGCCTGACTGCGACAGCGTGGACGACAACAGCTGGAGCGCCGCCACCGCCTCGTCGATCGAGCCGAGCTCCTCGTGCTGAGCGCGCAAGGTCGTGACCGCCACGGCAAGCTGCCAGACACTGTCATCGAAATCCTGACTCGCGGCTTCAGGCGAGCCCATGTGCTCCACGCCGAGGCCGCTGGCGTCCGCCAGCACGCGCACAGCCGACGCGAGCAATCGGGCATGTCGATCGGACCCTTCCCGTCGATTCAACAAGTGCTGCGCGTCCCGTACGCAGCGTCTCACTTCGTCACGTTGTGCATCAGTCATCTGTGGTCTCCTGGACGACGCCGATTCGCGCCTTACCAGACGGCGAGCATGCGAACCGGGCTGCCGGTCGCTCCCCGCACTCTGGCCACGCCCACGAACACCGTGGCTCCCGACGCGGGCACCTGCCGGAGGTTGGCCGCGAGCTCGGCAGCCCACTTGCCACCGGCCAGCCACGCTTTGTGCGCCCTGTACGTCGTGTCGATTCCCGGATCGATCGACAGCGTATCCACACCCAGCCCGGAGACATCTCTCGAGCGGGCCAGAAACGAAGCCGCAGCCGGAGAGAATCCCGGAAAGTGCATCGCCCCGGCGGCGTCGGCGTTGACGAATGCCTTGGCGTCGTTGATCCGCGAGTCCCATCCCGACGCCATCATCACCGCGGCGTGCGTAGGGATGCGACCGTGGCGACGTTCCCATGCGTCGATGTCAGCGATCGTGAGGGAGGCATCGGGGTCGGAGGTGATTTTCATGGACACGTCGATGACGACCAGCGGAACGACGAGCCTGTCGACCGACAGCCGATCGACTGAAAGGCCGCCCTCGATGAAATGGCTCGGTGCGTCGACGTGTGTGCCCAGGTGTTCGTGGATCTGCCAGCGATACGCCGCGACACCGTGGGTCGCGAAGGTCGCAATCGGCGTCTTCCTGAACGGGAAAGTGATGTTTTGTACGGGAATGTACGGCGTGTTTTCGTCCAGCGCATGGGTCAAGTCGACGACGTGCGCGAATGGCGCACCAGCTCCAGGCGCGTTCGGCGCTGCACCGGTCACGTGCGACAACCTGACAGCCGCCCACACGGTCAACAGCCCACAGGCCGCTGTTGCCATAGTGGTTCCCCTAGTGCTCATGGTTTGATCCGTTTGTTTATAGCCGTCGACTCGTGACGTGCGCCCGTGCTCCGTCCCTTCGAACCTGCGCCTCGCTGGCCGGACGCGGTACTACTGATCGGTCATCTCCGTCTCCCGTCAGGACAGCGGACTGAGTTGATACCGCCCGTACGCGACGAACGCCGCCATCAGCGCCATCGCGACGCTCCAGACGAACGGGTTTGCTGCAGTCAACTTGAGCGAATACCGCGCGTACAGCGCGGACAGGAAGACGGTCTCTACCACCAGCACGGCGGCGGCAATTGGCGTCACGACTGGCATCCAGTTCGCGGCGGCCGGGATGACCAGCAGCATCCCGCACACGATCTCGAGCACGCCGAGCGTGCGCCAAGCGCCGTGCGAGAGCACGCGTATCTGGCGGGCGAGTTCGTCGAACTTGAACGCTTTATATGCCCCGCCGGACAGGCACAGCAGCGCAAGCGCGGCCTGGGCAACCCACAACAGAACGTTCATCATCTTCTCCTCGCCTTCCAACCTAAGATCCTGCCGAACACTTGCCGGCGCTCACGGCGCGGTCAGACCCTGGCCGAGGTGGCCTACACGCGACGCCGGTCGTTCCGCTGATGTGATGAAGAGCACGGAATAGCCCTTTGCTGCCGTCAACCCTGGTCAGTTCTCCAATTGCAGTGCTGCGATGGTTTCCCTGACCAGGCGCTCGACCGCGACGTGGTCGTCATGCGGTGTATACGCCCAGCCGAGTTTCACAATCACAAGGTCATGCGATGGGATGATGATCGTGTACTGGCCTTGGCTGCCCACGGCCATGAAACTGTCGGCCGGCATGCCGGCGGCGATGCGCTCGCGGGCAGCGGCGGAGTCCCCGCGCTGGGTCCAGAATCCCGCGCCGTATCCGTACTCGTCCGCGCTTTGAGGGGTCAGCCTGGTTGAGTCGTCGACCCAGCCCAGGGGCAGGATGCGCTGCCCGCTCTCCGTCACACCGTCACGCAGGTAAAGCAAGCCGAGGCGCGCCCAGTCTCGGGCGCTAGCCCATAGGTGGATCGTTCCAAGCGGTACGCCGGCGCTATCGTATTCGAGTGTCGCGTGCTCGAAGCCCAGCGGCGCGAACAGTTCGCGCTCGATGAATTTTCGCAAAGACATCGTGTCGCCCCCAACCGCATCGCGGATCATCCGCGATAGCAATACGAAATTGCAGTTCGTGTATCGCCACTCGGTTCCGGGCTTTGCGCGTAGCTTCGCGTTCGCCGCGAAGGCCGCCTGGTCGGCCATGTCGAACTCCATCTGGGTGTCGGCATCGAAGAGGGTCGTAAACCCCGTCTTCAGCGACTGGCCACAGCCGATGCCACTCACCATCCGCAGCAGCTGGTCGCCGGTGATGGACCGGCGCGGGTCTCCCGGCGCCGACCATTCAGCAATGGGCGCCGGCTTGTGCATGTCGAGTTTTCCGTTCCTTACGAGGATGCCGAGGAGCGCATTGGTCATGGACTTGGTCATCGACCATCCGATTAGCGGCGTCGCTGGCGTGACGCCGGGCGCATACCGCTCGCCAACAACGCGGCCGCGATGCAACACGACGACGGCCTTCGTGAAGCGGCGCGGCCCGGACTCCGATTCCCCAAACGCGTGGTCCAGCGCCTCGGACAATGTGTCGTTTACTGGAGCGACGATGCCAGCGCCGGCAATCGACGGCGGTGATACGACGGGCGGATCGCGATCGTCCGGCTCGTCCCGAAAGAAGCGTGCGTCGCGTCCAGGATGCAGGATGCGGCATCCGAATGGCCCATCATGGACCGCACGGCTGTGTAAGACGCCGGCAAGGTGTGTGCGGACCTCCTGCCGCTGCCGGTCGACTTCGTACCTGAGCAAGACGCGGATCGGCCCGAGCTTGGGTTTGATGGCCTCGTTGTAGTACTCGGCGGGGTCCATGCCTGCCACGAATGTGGCCGAGCACAGCAGATGGCTCGTGAAATGAACGGGGACACCGCCCACACGCGCGGGGCCGTCGCACTCGGCGAGCGAGCCGGTCGCCGCGCCAATGCACGCCAGGGTCAATACGAATCTCCGGTTTTTCAGCACCCAAATCATTCACTTCTCCCGTCGGTAGTGTGCAGCGATAGGATCGCCTCATCGGAGGCTGCAGTCTGTCGGCGAGCCGACACAGCGCGAGGTGTGCTGCAACGGGGATTGCGATGAACGAGGCCGTCACGTCAGGTGCGATAACGCAGAAGCAACTGGCAGTGCTGAACAGTAGCGAGTGGTTCGCCGCGCTCGAGTCCCCGATTCAGCAAGCTGTACTGGCATCGTCGCACGTGATGGTCCTGGGCGCCGGCAAGCTCGTATTCCATCGCGGCGGCCCGAGCGATGGCATCTATTGCATCCTTTCGGGCGCCGTTCGCTTCGGCGCCATCGCACCATCGGGCAGGGAATTGATTGTTGCGGTGATCGAAGCGCCCGAGTGGTTCGGCGAAATCGGGCTGTTCGATGGCGGTGTGCGCACCCATGATGCCTGGGTGGACGTCCCCTCGACCCTGCTACACCTGCCGCTGCGTCACTTGACGAAAATTCTCGCCAGCGATCCGGGCGTCTGGCGCCACCTGGGACGATTGCTCGTGCGAAAGCTTCGGGTCGCGCTCTCGTTGCTCGAGGATATGGCGCTGGAACCTCCCAGGATCCGGCTGGCGCGCTGTCTGATCAACCTGTTCGAGGGATATGGTCAACGAAAGCCCGAGCCGCCATGCCGCGTGCGCGTTTCGCAGGAGCGGCTAGGCATGATGCTTTCGCTCACCCGTCAGACCGTCAACGAATTGCTCCGGCAGATGGAGAAGGAGTCGATCATTGAATGCGAGCGTGGTGGAGTGCGTATCCTCGACCCCGGTCGGCTCAGGAAAGCGGCGCGGGTTTGGATCGCTTCATGACCCGAGGGGTTTTCGTGTCCATCGCGATTCCAATTGCGCGGTGAGCACGACAGGCGGCCTGGCGTTGATGCGAGTATGGGCGGCAGTCAACTCCATATCAGGCCCGCGCCGCCAACGTCGGCTTTAGGCGAGGGCACAATGGCAGTCAGCTTTATTCATGCGTCGCTCGATGCCGCTCTGCCGGTGAAAGATATCTCTGCATCGGCGAAATAAAATTCGATCGTCGAGGCGTACTCACTGAGATGACGTGATATTCGTCGATGTTCGTCCCCGTAACCGCGTATGCATTTTGTGGTGGAGTCGAGGAAAGGCGCGGTGGCGTGCAGGGCGGCGGCGAACGGCCTCTTTCTTGGCCGTTCTCGCCGCTTTCGCATTGACCGTTTTTTGAGACCTCGTCGCCAGAGTACGCCTGGTTGAACAAGGTCGTCACGATCGGCGTCGGCGAACGGCGGCCGGACAGCGCGATCTACGAAGTCTTCGAGGTCCTGGAACTGCCCTTGGCAGGGCGGGTTCAGGAAGAAGTAGTTGCAGCCGACGGATCAGACTCAACATGTGGCGGCTCATCACGGCGTGCGTAAGCGATGCGAATCGGTTCCTCTCTCAACAACCCGCGCATTTGCGCAACGGCAATGGCCTGTGTTTGAGTCGCCGCACCCATCGCTGCAAACAGAGATGCCAGCAGGGATTCGGTCTCACTTGTACGTAAGCCGAGACAAATATTCAATTCGCTGGCCGTGCTGCCGTCTGCCAGGAGCTGCAGAGCTTCCCTCTCCCAGGGCGTGATGTAGAGCATCTGGGTTAGTGCTCGATGATTCCACCCTTCTCGCATGTCATCACTCACAAACGAAATGGCTTGACAAGCCCAGAGCCCTGTCCGGACCTCATGGGGTTCCATCCGGTGCTCCCGATTCTCACGCCGCGGCCGCGGACGGAAAAGAGCCGTGCGTAGTCTCTTTCCAGTGACAAACGTCATCGTTGTCCGATGACACCGATCTCTTGCCGATTTGTGCCGGAGGGTCGAGACTGCCGTCAATGCTCGGCTGCCTCATCGCCTTCATCGGCGGCGCTTTACCGGTGGCGTCAATTGATATCGCCGGGTTGGCTCGTCGCGTCCGCGAGGTCGGAATGACGCGGCGGCCTCCCGAGGGCGGAGCGGATACGCGATCGTTTGCCGTCACGTCGGGCGTTCTTCGTCTCGCAGCGTTGGGCGCCATGGCCGTGAACGGTTTGCCGCCGTTGATCGAGCTCTGGCGGGTCGCTGTGGCCGACCTCGCATCCATTCGATACGCCGCGGTTGCGACCGCCGTGACGATGGTGTTGCATCTCCGGCACGTCGCGTTCGCTCTGCGCAACGAACGGCCGCCGGCGGGGCCGTGGACGCTGGCGGCGCTGGCTCTCGTCAACGTGGCCGCGACGATCCTGGTCGGCCGTGCATGGGCGATGCAGTTTGCCTCGCTTGCCGTTTCCGTCCTCATCGTCCTACGTGGACCGGCCGCGCCGCTGCTCGTGGGCGCGATCGCGCTGTCACCGCTGATCCTCGCCGATGCGTCGCTGCGGTCTTGGCAGCTCAACGGTCTCCATCCTATGGTCGCAATTCCGACGATCGGCATCGTGTTGCCCGTGGCGTGGCGGATCGTGACTCTGTACATCCCGGTCCGGCTGGTCGCGATGATCCACCAACTGGACGCGGCTCGTCGGTCGCTCGAGTCGAGAGCGGTCATCCAGGCGAGATCCCGCATCGAAGGGGATCTTCGAAACGGCCTCGCGCAGGCGCTCCAGCGAATCACGCTGCGCGGTGAAGCGGCTCGGGGCGCCGTGGGACGGGATCCCGCCCGCGCGGCCACCGAACTGGGGGCACTGGTGATGGATTCACGACGCGCGCTTGCGGACGCTCGTCGGATTGCTGCCAGCTACCGGACCCCGTCGCTGCGCGCCGAGCTCGAAGCGGCGACGTCGCTCCTGCAGGCTGCGGGTTCGACCTATCGTCTCGTCGTCGCCCAGAACGTGCCGGTCGAGTCGCCGGGGCGGTGTTCGAACGGCGCCATCCGGGCTGCGGTCATGTGCGCGCTCGAAGCGGACGTACAGGAGAGTGGGAACGTGATCCACGTGACGCTCGACGAAACCGGACAGCTCCGGGTGGAAGTGACGTCCTAAAGATGCTCACCCGCATTCTCCAGCCGCGCGCCCTTCTCGTGGCGATGCACCTGCCGTTCGTCGCGTTCACAGCGGCAATGAGCGTCACGGGCCTCGGCTGGGACCCTTCCGGCCTTCGCTGGAGCGCGCTGCCGCTCGTGTTGATCGCAGGCGCGCTCCAGGTTCGCCACAGCCTGGCGGCGGCCGAAGGGGCCAGGCCCCGACATTGGGAATGGACGCTCCTGTCGCTGCTTCTCATCGTCTACCTTCCTTTCCCCGTATTCCACGTCCGATGGCCGACGGTGTACTGGTATCTCAACGCATCGGTGCTGATGCTCCTTCCGGCACGACTGGCGCTGGCCATTGCAGTGACCGACGGCGTTGGACTCAGCCTGTGGTATGCGCTCCAGGCTGCGTCGATTTATTCAGGAGCCTTCGATCTCGGCCCCGCAAAGATGGCATGGTATTTCGCGTACTCCTTGTTCATCCAGCTCTCAGGCGCCGGCAGCCTCTATGGAGCCGCGCGTCTGGTGTGGCACGCCAAAGAGCTTCGGGCGATGCGGGCCGAGCTTGCAGAGCTCGCGATCGAACGCGAGCGGCTTCGGATCTCGCGCGATCTTCACGATTTGCTGGGGCATTCCCTCTCGGCAGTGGCGCTGAAGGGAGATTTGGCTCAACGGTTCCTCGAGCGGCAGCACGTATCCCGGGCCGAAGCAGAGATCGGGAGCCTGGTGTCGGTCGCGCGTTCGGCACTTCATGACCTGCGCGAAATCACGCATCGAGAGCCCGCCGTCTCGTTGGCGTCGGAGCTGGATCGCTGTACCGACATCCTGGCGGCCGTCGGGGTTGAGACACGAATCACGAAACGCATCGAGAAGCTCCCGCCCCGAGTGGACGAGCTCTTCGCCTGGGCGGTGCGCGAGGGCGT
>DATFWL010000161.1:0-10809 GCA_035259385.1 Vicinamibacterales bacterium
GGGCGCACTCGCGACAGCCGCCAGCGCAACCGACTTCCACGCAGCCGGAGCGGACACAGCCGATATCGACGCCTTCGATACCGACGCTTTCGATACCGACGCTTTCGATACCGACGCGACCGATATCGACGCGACCGATATCGACGCGACCGATATTGACGCGACGATCGTCAAGGGAGCTCCGGCCACGTCGCTGCAGGTGCACCCGCCCGACGACGACGAGCAGACACTCGTCGGTGTCCCTCCTGATTTCTCGAGGCAGCGCACGAAGTCCGAAACGCCAGTGCTGCCTGCGGGCGTCGAGGCGATGGACCTGCAGCTGAAGACAGCCGAGGACCATCAGGACGTAAAGGCGGCGCCGTCGATTGTCGAGGCGCCGTCTACCGAGGACAGGCAGCCGCCGGCACCGGGATCGAGCGAGCGTGTCACGCCCGTCGCGGATGACGCGGGTCCACGGCGGTCGATATTCAGGCCGGTAGCAGCGGCGCTTGCGCTGGGAGTCGGTCTTGGATTCTATGGCGGCTACAGCGTCGGGTCGAGAGGGCAGTCGAAGGACGTGACCGCCGCGCCGACGACGTCCGGTCGCGAGTTCACCGAGAACGCTGTGACGGCATCGCGACCGCCTCAGACCGCGTCGGCGCCTCGACCGCCGGCTGCCGCGAACGGCACGCAGCCAGCGTCCGGTCGGCAGTCAGCTCCGACAGGGCGTGTACTGATACGCTCGACGCCGGCTGGCGCGCTGGTTGTCGTCGACGGACGCGAGGCGGGCCTGACGCCAATTGCCGTGCGCGATCTCGCGAACGGTGCGCATGAGATCCGCGTGACGCGCGAAGGGTATATTGCGGTGGAGCGCCGTGTCGTGATCACGGCGGCGCGCCCCGCTCAATCGCTCACGGTTCCGCTCGATCGCGACCGTACGGGCGCGGCCGATTCACCAGCGCAAACGCCGGCAGAGGGCTCGCAGCGATTCGTCGGCACGCTCGTCGTCGACTCGCGGCCGTCGGGGGCGCGGGTGTATATCGACGGGAAGCTTGCCGGCAACACGCCGCTCTCGATGCGCGACATCCGCGCCGGCGAGCACGTCGTGCGTCTCGAGCACGACGGCTATCGGCGCTGGTCGTCGTCGGTGCGAATCGTCGCGGCGGAGCGGAATCGGTTGACGGCGTCACTGGAGAGATAGAGTCGGGGCTGGGGGCTCGGGGCTTGCTGATTCCGGTAGCGCGAGGGCTTCAGCCGCGCGATCGGCTAGCCCCTAGCCCCGACGGCGAAGTGAGGAACATGGAAGCCATTCTGGCACTCGAAGACGGGACCTGGTTTCGCGGTGAGGCCGCGGGCGCGCAGGGAGAGGCGCGCGGCGAAGTCGTGTTCAACACGAGCATGACCGGCTACCAGGAAGTGCTCACCGATCCGTCGTACGCCGGGCAGATCGTCACCATGACGTGCCCGGAGATCGGCAACTACGGTGTCTCGCCGGAAGACGTCGAGTCGCGGGCGCCGCAGGTGGCCGGATTCATCATCCGCGACGAATCGCCGATGGCGAGCAACTGGCGCGCCGAGATGACGTTGCGCGAGTATCTCGTCGCCAATCGGATCGTCGCGATCTCCGACATCGACACGCGCGCGCTCACGCGCCAGCTGCGGTCGGCTGGCGTCATGCGCGGCGTGATCGCCAGCGGCACCGGGCTCGATCCGCAGGCGCTCGTCGACAGCGCGCGATCGATTCCACAGATGGAAGGGTCCGATCTGGTGCGTGGCGTCACCGCGCCGGCGGCATTCGACTGGCCGGCCGAAGATCCCGGCGAGTTCGGCGTGAGGCCCGAACGGCTTCCGAAGCGGCGGCTGAAGGTTGCCGCGTACGACTTCGGCATGAAGTGGAACATCCTGCGCCGCCTGAGCGCGCACGGGTGCGACGTCCGCGTCTATCCGGCGACGACGCCGGCGTCGGAATTGCTGGCGGCGAACCCTGACGGCGTGTTTCTGAGCAACGGCCCTGGCGATCCGGCACCGCTCAGCTACGCCATCGACAACGCGAAGGCGCTGGTCGCGTCGAACGTGCCGGTCTTCGGGATCTGCCTCGGGCATCAGGTGCTTGGGCTCGCCATGGGCGGTTCGACGTTCAAGCTGAAGTTCGGCCACCGCGGCGCGAACCATCCGGTGAAGAAGCTGGCGACCGGCAAGGTCGAGATCACGTCGCAGAACCACGGCTTCGCCGTCGATCCGGGGTCGCTGCCGGAGGACGTCGAGGTGACGCATTTGAATCTGTACGACGGCACCGTCGAAGGCCTGCGGCACAAGACGAAGCCCGTCTTCTGCGTGCAGTATCATCCGGAGGCGTCGCCGGGTCCGCACGACGCTGATTATCTGTTCGACGATTTCCTGACGCTGATAGAGGAGAGTCGGGGCTAGGGGCTGGGGGCTGGGACGAGCCGATTTCTTGTAGCGCGAAGGCGTCAGCCGCGCGATCAGCTAGCCCCGAGCCCCCGAGCCCCGAGCCCCCGCACCGAATGCCGCGAAGAACCGATCTGAAACGCGTCCTCATCATCGGCTCCGGCCCGATCGTCATCGGTCAGGCGTGCGAGTTCGACTACTCCGGCAGCCAGGCCTGCAAGGCGCTGCGCGCCGAGGGGCTCGAGGTCGTCCTCGTCAACAGCAATCCGGCGACGATCATGACCGATCCGGAGCTCGCCGACCGCACCTACGTCGAGCCGCTGACGCCGGAAGTCCTCGCCGCGATCATCGCGCGCGAACGCCCGGATGCGCTGCTGCCGACCGTCGGCGGACAGACCGGGTTGAACCTCGCCGTCGATCTCGCGAACGCCGGGACGCTCGACGCCTACAACGTCGAGCTGATCGGCGCGTCGATCCGCGCGATCAAGGTCGCCGAAGACCGCCAGCTGTTCAAGGACGCGATGCGCGAGATCGGCCTCGACGTGCCGCAGAGCGGCGTCGCGCGCTCGCTGCCGGAAGCGATCGAGCTCGCCAAGACGCTCGGCTTTCCGCTCGTCATCCGTCCGTCGTTCACGCTCGGCGGCGTCGGCGGCGGCATCGCCTACAACATCGAAGAGTTCCGCGACCTCGCCGAGCGCGGCATCGAGCTCAGCCCGGTCCACGAGATCCTCGTCGAGGAATCGGTGATCGGCTGGAAGGAATTCGAGCTCGAGGTGATGCGCGACGTCGCCGACAACTTCGTCGTGATCTGCTCGATCGAGAACGTCGATCCGATGGGCGTGCACACCGGCGACAGCATCACCGTCGCGCCGATCCTGACGCTCACCGACAAGGAATACCAGCGCATGCGCGATGCGGCGCGGCGCATCATCCGCCGCGTCGGCGTCGAGACCGGCGGGTCGAACATCCAGTTCGCCGTGAACCCGAAGAACGGCCGGATGGTCGTGATCGAGATGAACCCGCGCGTCTCGCGGTCGTCGGCGCTCGCCTCCAAGGCGACCGGCTTTCCGATCGCGAAAATCGCCGCGAAGCTCGCGCTCGGCTATCACCTCGACGAGATCAAGAACGACATCACCCGCCTCACGCCGGCTTCGTTCGAGCCGACGATCGACTATGTCGTCGTCAAGATTCCACGCTGGAACTTCGAGAAGTTCCCGCAGGCCGACCGCACGCTGACGACGCAGATGAAGTCGGTCGGCGAGGCGATGGCGATCGGCCGCACCTTCAAGGAAGCGTTCATGAAGGGCGTCCGCTCGCTCGAGCTCGGACGCAGCGGCCTGCTGTTCGCGCCGTCGGGCATGGACGACGAGGACGACCCGGCGCTCCGCAAGCGGCTGGCGATTCCGAGCGACCGCCGCATGTGGGATCTGTTCCGGGCGATCGGCCGCGGCTGGAGCAGCGAGCAGCTCCACGAGATCACGAAGATCGACCCGTGGTTCCTGCGGCAGTTCGCGGAAATCGCGGCGCTGCGCAGCGAGGCGATCGCCAAAGGGCTGGGCGGTCTCGATCCGCGCGACATGCGCCGGCTGAAGCGCGCCGGGTTCGGCGACCAGGAACTGGCGCTGGCGCTCGACGACAGCGAAGCGGCGGTCCGGGAGCGGCGCGTGGCGCAGCATCTCTGGCCGGCCTACAAGCGGGTCGACACCTGCGCGGCGGAGTTCGAGTCGTTCACCCCGTACCTCTACAGCTCCTACGAGCCGAGCTGCGAGGCCAACCCGACCAGCCGCGACAAGGTGGTGATCCTCGGCAGCGGGCCGAACCGCATCGGGCAGGGGATCGAGTTCGACTACTGCTGCTGTCACGCGGCCTTCGCGCTGAAAGAAGAAGGCCTCGAGACGATCATGATCAACTGCAATCCGGAGACGGTGTCGACCGACTACGACACCGCCGATCGTCTCTACTTCCAGCCGCTCACCTTCGAAGACGTGATGGCGGTGATCGAGACGGAGCGCTCGGCCGGCGGCGAGGTGTCATGCCTCGTGCAGTTCGGCGGCCAGACGCCCTTGAAGCTCGCGCTCGCGCTGCAGCACGCGGGCGTGAAGATTCTCGGCACGTCGCCCGACTCGATCGATCTCGCCGAGGACCGCAAGCGGTTCGCGAAGCTGCTCAACGAGCTGAAGATCACGCAGCCGGCCAGCGGCACCGCGACCTCCCGGCAGGAAGCGCGCGAGGTCGCGGCGTCGATCGGGTTCCCCGTGGTCGTGCGTCCGTCGTACGTGCTCGGCGGCCGCGGCATGGCCATCGTCTACGACGTCGGCACGCTCGATCGCTACATGATGCAGGCCGTCGACGCGTCGCCCGAGCATCCGGTGCTGGTGGACAAGTTCCTCGAAGACGCGTTCGAGTTCGACGTCGACGCGATTGCCGACGCCACCGGCGCCGTCGTCATCGGCGGGATCATGGAGCACATCGAGGAGGCGGGCATTCACTCCGGCGACAGCTCCTGCGTCGTGCCGCCGTTCATCTGTCCCGAACGCCACCTGGCGACGATCCGCGACTACACGCGCCGGATCGCGCGGGCGCTGAAAGTGGTCGGGCTGATGAACGTCCAGTACGCGATTCGCGACAACGTCGTCTACGTGCTCGAAGTCAACCCGCGTGCGTCGCGCACGGTGCCGTACCTGTCGAAGGCGGCCGGCGTGTCGCTCGCGAAGATTGCCGCGAAGGTCATGGCCGGCCGCACGCTCACCGAGCTCGGGCTGCACGAAGACCTGCAGGTGGCGGGCGTCTTCGTGAAGAGTCCGGTGTTCCCGTTCGTGCGGTTCCCGGGCGTCGACACGATTCTCGGACCCGAGATGAAATCGACCGGCGAAGTGATGGGCGGCGCGACGACTTTCGGCGTGGCGTTCGCGAAGGCGCAGCTGTCGGTGGGGCAGCGGCTGCCCGAACGCGGCACGGCGTTCGTCAGCGTCAACAACGACGACAAGGCGAACCTGCTGCCGATCGCGCGCGATCTCGCCGAGCTCGGGTTCCGGCTCATCGCCACGCGCGGCACGGCGGCGTACCTGCGCGCCTACGGCCTCGAGGTGGACGTGGTCTACAAGGTGAACGAAGGGCGGCCGAACGTCGCCGACGAGATCGTCAACCGCAAGGTGGATCTCGTCATCAACACGCCACTCGGCCGCGAGTCGTTCTTCGACGACCGCACTGTGCGCCGCGCGGCGATGATGCACGAGGTGCCATGCATCACGACGCTCACTGGCGCCGCCGCCGCGGTGCAGGCGATCCGGGCGATGCGCGAGCAGGGCGTCGGCGTTCGTGCGCTGCAGGACTACTACGCAGGAATCGCTACCCAGAAAGTCTGAGGCGAGCGCAGAAATTCCATCGCTCGCGCGGCCACTTCTGACAAGGGTACAGAGGCAACAACGGGCGCAGAGGCCGAAGCCGTTGTGACTCCGCCGTTTGCATCCTCTGTTGCCCTCTGCGCCCTTGACTGCCCCGCGCGCGCCGCGTGGGTGAGTGAATTGCACGCCCACGCGGCGTGCGTAGCGTTGCTGCGGTACCGGCGGTCGGCCTGCTCGCCGGCGCTGCGTTCGGACTCGGTGCCGCTGATCTTTCCCGCCCGCTCGCGTTTCTCGTTCTCGTCCCCACCGCTGTCGTCGCGTTGTGGGCCTGGCGGTCTGCGCGCACGCACGTCCTGGCTCTTGCCGCCATGGCCACGTTCTTCGCCGGCGGCGCGCTGCTTGCGACCGATGCGTGGCAGCGCGCGTGGCGCCCGTCGCTGCGCGTCGCGTTCGAGGCGCTCGCGCGCAACGAGCGGGCCGAGGCCGCGCGCGAAGGCCGCCGCCTGCCGGAAGACGAGGAAGCGTTCGCGATCGTCCACGGCACGCTTCGCGCTGACGCTGCGCCGACTGACGATGGCGTTTCGCTGAGCATCGCAGTCGACGGGCTGGAAGGGCAGGAAGGGCAGGAAGGTCCTTCTCGGCTGTCCAGCCTGTCCAGCCCGTCCGGCCTGTTCAGCCCCTCCGGCCCGTCCCGCCCCTCCAGCCCGTCCGGCCTGTCCAGCCCCTCGCGCCCTGCCGTCGGCGGCATCCTCGTCACCGTCACTGGATCGCTCGCCGCCGATCGGATCGCCGAGTGGCGCGCCGGGCGACGTGTGCGCGTGCCGGTTCGCCTGCGACGCCCGTCCCGCTATCTCGATCCGGGCGTCCCCGATCACGAGCGCGCGCTCGCACGCCGCGGCACGACGCTCGTTGGCACCGTGAAGAGCGGTGCGCTCGTCGACATCACCGCGCGCGGATCGTGGCGGGACGACACGATGGGGGCCGCCCGCGCGCTGGCACGGAGTGCGATTGCCGGCGCCGTCGGCCGCTGGAGCGCGCAATCGGCGGCGATCGTGGCCGCCATCGTGATCGGCGATCGCGCCGGACTCGACGCGGACGTGCAGCGCCGCCTCCAGGAGGCCGGCACCTACCACGTCATCGCGATCTCCGGCGGCAATATCGCAATCCTCGCGGGACTCCTGATCGGCGCGTTTCGGATCGCCGGCCGCCTCGGCCGGACCGCGATGATCGCGTCGATCGCAGCGCTGCTCGGCTACGCCGACTTCGTCGGCAACGGCGCGTCGGTCGACCGGGCGACGCTGATGGCGGCCGTCTACCTGGGGGCGCGCGCAGTCGACCATCGGAGTCCCCCGCTCAACGCGCTCGCCGTCACCGCGGCGCTGCTCGTCCTCGCCGACCCGCTCGCTGTTGCCGATCCGGCCTTCGTGCTCACCGTCGGTGCGACGCTCGGGATCCTTGTCGTCGTGCCGGTTGTCGGGCGGGAGGGGCAGGACGGGCGGGAGGGGCAGGATGGGAGGGACGGAGATCTCCGCGCCAGGGGCGGTCAGCGGCGCGGGCAGGGTGCGCCGCGCGTGCACGTTGCCGGCGTCGCTGCGAGTGCGGCTGTCAGGCGCGCGGCGATGTCGATGTTCGTTGCGTCGGCGGCGGCAGAGGCGCTCCTGTTTCCGGTCGGCGCGATCGTCTTCTCACGCGTCACGTTCGCCGGCCTCGGTTTGAACTTTCTCGCGATCCCGTTGATGGCCATGGCGCAGATTGCCGGAATGGCTGTCGTGCCGATCGCGGTCATCTCGACGCGCGCCGCGGCGGTGGCGGGCCTGGTCGCCCATCTCGGTGCTGCCGGTCTCGTGCGGTCGGCGGATCTCGTCCGATTCGCTCCGTTCCTCAGCTACCGCATCGCACCGCCGCCGGCACCGGTCGTGGCGATCTACTACGTCGCGCTCGCGGCGTGGTGGACGCTGTGGCGCCGTCGTATCGATACCGCCGGGAGCGCCGAGCGGCCGGGCGCGCGCACGTGGCGGCGTGGGGCGGCGGCGGCGGCCGTGATTGCAGCGCTCTGGATCCTGGTCGATCCGCGGACGCTGATCGCCGCCGGCGATGGACGGCTGCACGCGACGGTCATCGACGTCGGGCAGGGCGACGCCATCTTCGTCGTATTTCCGCGCGGCTCGACACTGCTCGTCGATGCGGGCGGCCTGTCACCTGGCGCGAGCTTCGACGTCGGCGATCGCGTGGTCGCGCCCGTCATTCGCGACGCGGGCTTCCGGCGCGTCGATCGTGTCGCGCTGACGCACGGCGACCCGGATCACGTCGGCGGCGCGGCGGCGATCATCACCGAGTTCCGGCCGCGCGAAGTCTGGGAAGGGATTCCGGTTCCGCGCGCCGAGGCGCTGACGCGCCTGCGGGTGCTCGCGCAGAGCCTCGGCGCGCGGTGGGCCAACGTCTATGCCGGCGACCGCGTAGCGATAGACGAGGTCGAGGTGATCGCGCGCCATCCCGAGCCCGCCGACTGGGAGCGGCAGAGAGTCCGCAACGACGACTCGCTCGTCCTCGAGCTGCGCTGGCGCGACGTCTCGATCGTGCTGACCGGCGACGCCGGCAACGCCGTCGAGCGCGAGATCCGGTCGGCGTTTCCGCCGGCCGGGCTCCGCGTCGTGAAGATTCCGCACCACGGCAGCCTCACCTCGAGCACGCCGGAATTCATCGCCGCGCTCCACCCGCACCTCGCCATCGTCAGCGCAGGAAGAAACAACCACTTCGGCCACCCGGTCCCCGAGGTCCTCGACCGCTACCGGGCCGCCGGCGCGGAAATCTTTCGAACCGATCGGGATGGTGCCGTCTCGCTCACGACTGACGGTCATTCGGTCACTGTCACCACCTTCACTCGCAGGCGACTGTCGCTGCCCTGAGAGCGCCCACGAAGACACGAAGTGCACGAAGAAAGGAAATCGCATGCTTCGACTTCCCTCACCGCTGCCTGAACATCTCGAAAGGGTCGTTCACGACACGATCGGGTGTTGCATCGAAGTGCATCGAGTGCTGGGCCCTGGCCTTCTGGAGAGTATCTATTCGAAGGCCGTTGCAGTCGAATTGAGGTCAGCTGGAATCGCGTTCGAGCGTGAAAAGCGGTTCCCGGTCCTCTACCGAGGCGAGTTGCTGTGCGAACAGCAATTGGATGTCGTCGTCGCCAAGGAAATTATTCTCGAGATCAAGTCGGTCACACTCCTCGCTGACCTGCACCACAAGGCAATTGCTCCACTATATGAAGCTGTCAGGCTTCGCGCCGGCCTGCTGATCAACTTCAACGTCAGCGTTCTCCGGAACGGAATCAGCAGAAAAGTCTTCGTGGGAGGCGGCAGCGTCAGCCAGCGTGTCGGGACTTCACTCGCTGCCATTCGGTCTCGAGATCCTGGAGAGTCAAGTCCTGCATCGAGCGACCCGAATCGGCGACGGATTTTTCGAGTGCACCGAAGCGTTTGGTGAACTTGTCGTTGGCTTTCCGCAGCGCGGTCTCGGGTTCGATGCCCAGCTTTCTCGACAGGTTGGCGATCGAGAAGAGCAGGTCGCCCATCTCTTCCTCCGCGCGCGCCGGATCGACCTGGCCGGCGGCTTCGACGACCTCTCGCAGTTCGTCCACCTCCTCCTGGATCTTGTCGACGATGTCGCCGGGCCTGGTCCAGTCGAAGCCGACAGACGCCGCGCGGACGCCGATGTGGTACGCGCGCAGCAGCGCCGGCAGCGCCGGCGCGATCCCGCTCAGAAGCGTCTTCGCCGACGCGCTGCCGCCGCGTTCCTGCGCCTTGATCTCCTCCCACCGGGTCCGCACCTGGCCGGCGGTGTCGAGGGCACTCTCGCCCTCGCCGCGCTTGAACACGTGCGGGTGGCGGCGTACCAGCTTGTCGGCGATGCTGTGCAGCGAGTCGGCGATCGTGAACGCGCCGGCTTCCGCTTCGAGCTGGGCGAGGAAGACCGCCTCGAACACGAAGTCGCCGAGCTCCTCGCAGAGCGCCGCGTGATCGTGCCGGTCGATCGCGTCGAGCACCTCGTACGCCTCCTCGAGCACGAACGGCTTCAGCGAATCGATCGTCTGCTCGCGATCCCACGGACACCCATCCGGTCCGCGAAGCGTGGCCATGATTTCGATGAGGCGTGTGAACTCGCGCGCGGCACGGACGGTATCCGACATTTGATAATCTTAGCGAAATGCCGGAACCGGCTCTGTCGTTCACCGCCTTCGTCCTCTCGCTCGCCAGCACCGCGGCGATTCATTTCGGGGACCTCCCCGATCCACAGTCCGGCGAGCGCAGCGAGCCGAACCTCGAGGGCGCGGCGCAGATGATCGAGATCCTGTCGCTGCTCGAGCAGAAGACGAAGGGAAACCTGACGGCTGAAGAACGACAGGTGCTCGAGCAGCTCCTCTACGAGCTGCGCATGCGCTTTGTCGAGGCCTCGAGCGCCGGAAAGCGGATTATTGAACCTTAGAGTCACCGTCCTCGGCAGCGGAACGTCGCACGGCGTTCCGTCGATCGGGTGCGACTGCGCCGTCTGCCGCTCGACCGATCCGAAGGATCGGCGGACGCGGCCATCGATCCTGATCGAGCTGCCGGAGGACGACACCGCCGCGCCGTTCGCGCGCGCCGTGCAATCGATTCTCGTCGACACCTCCACCGACCTCCGGGCGCAGGCGCTCGCCAACGACGTGCGCCGTGTCGACGCGATTCTCTTCACCCACAGCCACGCCGATCACGTCTTCGGCCTGGATGACGTGCGGCGCTACAACCAGATGCAGCAGGCGCCGATCCCGTGCTTCGCGGACGAGGGCACGCTCGACAGCCTGAAGCGGATGTTTGCCTATGTCTTCAACCCGCCGAAGCAGAAAGGCGGCGGCGTGCCGCAGCTGGCGATCTTCCGCATCGCCGGTCCGTTCTCGCTCGGCGGCACGGAGGTCGTGCCGGTGCCGCTGTTCCACGGACGGCTGCCGGTGCTCGGCTTCCGGATCGGATCGTTCGCCTACCTGACCGACTGCAACCGGATTCCGGACGAGTCGTGGCCGCTGCTCGACGGCGTTCGCACGGTCATC
>DATFWL010000162.1:0-35101 GCA_035259385.1 Vicinamibacterales bacterium
AGAGTGCGTTGCAAAATTCGCTCAAGGCGGGTCCTGTCCGCGAACAGCCCCACCGGGTGCTCGCCAGAAAAGCACTGGTCACGGCCCACGGCTCCGCGCCCGGCGGGGCGGCCCCGTTCGCGGCCACCCGCGAGCGAGCTAATTTTCCAACCTGCTCTAAGAATTTGGAATTTGGAATGTGGAATTCGGGGCAAGAACACCAAAACCCGCGGCTCGTCAGCGTGACGCAGACAGACGCTCGCGTGGAATCAATCGGCCGCCGAGGACGATTGTTTCAACGGTGTTGTAGGCCTCGACGCTGTCCAGCGGGTTGCCCCGCAGCAGGAGCAGATTCGCACGCTTGCCTTGCTCGATGCTGCCGATCTCGCGATCCAGTCGGAGGATGCGCGCGTTCTCGATCGTCGCCGCGCGAAGGAGCTGCCGCGTGCTGACGCCTGCTGCGAGCCACCTGCGCATTTCATAGAAGCCGTTGAGGCCGGGCGGATTCGTGTAGATCGGCGCGGAGGGTGTGTCCGTACCGAACAGCAGCCGTGCGTCGTTCCGGGCCAGATACCGCGTCACCGCGTCTCCATATCCCCCCACGCGATCGAAAGCGGCTGGCGGAGTGCCATCGAGCTCCTGCCGGCGGAACCAGCCGCCTTCTGGCGAGCGGTACCACGCGATCAACGGTGGTGCATAGACGCGGGCGAGCAGCGGATCCGCGAAAAATGCATCATCCAGCTCCGCACCCAGGCCGCGAATCACCTGCGCGGTCGGCTGATACCCGATGCCGCGCTCGAGAATTGCCTGGAGGATCGGCGCAGCGGCCGTGTCCAGTTTGTCGGAAGTCGACTGCTGTCCGTTCCACATGCCGTGCCCGATGGCATCGACGCCGGCCTGTACCGCGAATTCCTGCGCGGCCACCGAGTTCGCGTGCAGGAACACCGGCATGTTGCGCGCATGCGCAGCGGCGACGACGGCGCGGATCGTCTCGACGCCCGGCACCGGGAGGCGTCCCGCATCCCGCCCGAATCCGGTCTCTCGATACGACTTCACGCAGATGGCGCCGTCCCGCGCCATCCGCTCCACGACGGCCGCTGGCGTGTGAGCGGCCTGGTCAACGGAGGCCGGAAGAGCGCTCGCCTGATCCGGATTGAACAGGAAATACGGGTTCGCGTCGAAGCTGGTGAACCCGTACCCGTTCACGAGTGGCGTACCGCCGCAGAAGTACGCATCAGGCCGCACGTCCAGCGCATTCCAGCGCTGGACGGGCGCCGCGGTATCGCCGAGCGACAGCACCGTCGTGAAACCGAAATAGAGGTAGCTGCGCGGCTCCTGCGCAGCCGCCTGCGCCACAAGATCCGGGTGAGCCGCACGCTGCGGCGCCAGCATCCCGGGCACGCTTCCGAGGTGCATGTGACTGTCGATTAGACCGGGGATCAGAAACTTCCCCCGGCCGTCGGCCTTCACATCGCCCTTCAGCGGTCGCGTGCTGACCTCCGCGATTCGCCCATTCGCAATCCGCACGAAGGCGTGCATGAGTGGCGCCGGCCGTTCCGGCGAGATCACGGTGACGTCGGCAATCACCGTGGTCGGCGCGCCGGCGCTGTGTGCCGCGGCCTGCAGCCAGCAGAAGGCGACCAGCAGGCCGACCGCCAAGGCCGCGCCACGTGTGGTGCTGAGGTTCATGCCGCGATGGCCATCTCCTCTGCTCAGTGGAAGATGCTCTTCGGCAGTCGGACATGCACGCCGTGATTCGGCCGGTCGACCAGCTGCGTCACCGCGACGTTGCCGGCGATGCTCACCAGCTGGTACGCCTGATGTTTCGTCATCTTTCTCGACGTCGCGACGAAATCCACCATCTCCTGGATCGCGCCCTTGGTAGCCACCATGAGATCGGGATCGGTCGCCATGCTGATGTAATCGGTCGCCGTCTCGGCACGCGGCCACGTGAGCGTCATGCCCTTGCGCACCGTGAGCTGGATGCGGCCGCGCAGCGAGGTTTCGATCGCCGTCTGATCCACTTCGCCGTCGCCCTGGGCGCCGTGGCCGTCACCGACCTCGAAGAGTGCGCCCGGGGCGAAGACGGGAATGTAGAGCGTCGATCCTACGCCCAGCTCGCGGTTGTCGAGATTCCCGGCGTGCCTGCCCGGCGGGTTGCTGCTCACCCGTCCAAGCTCCGGCGCAGGCGCGACGCCCATGCTGCCGAAGAAGGGATGCAGCGGAATGACGACGCCTGGCGCGAATTCGGCGGTCATCTTCCTGGCGTCGATCGGAATGATCCGCGCCGGCACCGAACGATCGCAGTTCTCCGGCAGGATGCCGGCGCAGCCGTTGTACCCGTAGTCGAGCGGGAAGTCGATCGAGAGAATCTTCGCTTCCAGCGCGTCGCCTGGCTGCGCGCCCTCGACATACACCGGGCCGGTGAGGATGTGGCCGCCGGGGCCGCGGCGATCGCCGGTCACCTCGGTGACGATCGCCTTGAGCGAGCTCTGTATCTTCGCCTCGGGCACGCCGGCGCGGGCCAGGCCCATCGGGCTGTTCGTCAGCAGCGTGTCGACGTCGATGATGTCGCCGGAGGCAATGCGCAGCGCCGGCTTCGACTCGGACCAGTAGTAGCCGTACGCGACGGTGGACGGCGTCGCTTCGAGGCGGTGCGTCTTCGGCGACTGCGCGCCGGCGGCGAACGACGTCGCCGCGAGAACGGTGAGCAATGCGGCGGAACTTCTCATGGCTGCGACACGCTACCACAACAGCTCGCCAACGCGTTCATTCCACGTCCGGAGTTCGGCTGCACGCCCGCGAGTGCGACAAGTCCGCAAGCGTCAGGAAGAGGACCAGACACCGACGATATATCGCCGCACTCTTATCCAGCACGACCCACCTGTCACGACGCCGTCATGACGACGGGGCGTCATGACGGCGGACCGTCGCGTGACATCCGTTGAGTGCAGCGCCTCTCTGCAGCAAACGTCATGCAAGACGACTGCGTGACGCAGTGCCGGTCGGGTATGCTTGCGCTTTCGCCGGGCGTTTTGTCGTTCGAGGCGTTTCACGTGATTCACTCTCTCCGTACGCAACGTGCCGTTCGTGTGATGGCACGCCCTCAACGCGACAACTCATTCGACAGCCGAGCGATCGTGAAGAAGATTGCGTCATCGGTGGCGGCGGTGAAGGCGTCATGCTGATTGCGTTCTGGAACGTGAACATGGGCAAGGGCTCTTTCAAGGACCGACTGCGCACGTTCGACTCGTGGTGTGCTGCATACAAGCCGGATCTGTTACTCCTCGAAGAGGTGAGCCACACGATTGGCACACGGCTGGCCCAGATGACTGGCATGGTCACCCTGGGTTTCGCCAATACGCGGGACAAGAACCTTGGTCCCACGACGAAGCAGCTCCACGCGCTGATCAAGAAGTCGCTGTTCGATCACTACGAATGTCGGGCCGCCAGACTCACCAAGGGCGCAAAGCGCCTCTCTCTCAAGGTCACGAAAAAGAAAGACGGCGAGTTCGTCGTCTGGGCACTGCACGCGAACTCGTCTTACACCGGGGGTGAAGCGGCCGTCGCTGCTGCGACGAAGTACCTGACGCGACATGAAGGGGCCATCGTCGGGGGGGACTTCAACTATCCAATTGTCAAGGCTGGCGGCGACGCGATCGCGCCCAAAAGCTGGCAGCGGATCAACACCGGATATCGCGATCTGAAGCTCACTCAGTGGAACAAGATAGACGGGGAGACCAACGCGCCAGATAGCGCCATTCACCTCGTGACCAATCCAGGGTTCGGGCCAGTCATCTACAGGAAGATAGTACCGCACCGCGTCATCGACTACATCATGATCGGCCAGAAACGCGACGCGACGCCGCGTCCGAATTGTCTGGACGAAGAGACGTGGCGGGGCATCCTCGTGAATTTCGACCATTGCCCCGTCGTGTACGACGTCAGCTGATCGGCAGGAGCTGACTATCCGATGAACATCGCGACGCTCTTCACACTGCTCGAGAAGCAGGCGTCCGCGACCGGGCGCGTAGCCCTGGACGCCACGATACTGACGATGGCACAACTTGCGCTGATCCAGCGCGCGTTTGGCCTGAAGGACGATCAGTATCTGACTATCAACGGCGTCAAGGACGCCGACATCACCGAGTCGGGCGACACGGTCACGATCGCGGCGGGCACGGTGAATGTGTTCGATCGCCAGACGCTCGGAATGACGATCACGTTTACCGTCGGCCTGGAGGTGGACTTCGTCCTCGTGATCGCGATGCCCAAGGGTTGGGCGCTTACCGACAGTTTCACGGACCTCCCTGGTTTTCCCTTCAGCCTGCTCATCCTGTCGAACTCGTGTTTCGTCTACAGCACGCGCGCAGTCGCCCGGTATCGGTTGTGGTCGAATCAGCCTGGTGATGCGGTCGACCTCGATCGAGGTTTGAATCTGGCGGCGGAACTGTCGGTCGACGCGCTGAGTGCGCTCGAGTTGCTTCTGGGGCCGGAAATGCCGTCGAAGCCTTTGACGCTGTGCGGAGCCTTCGAAGCACCAGTGCCGAAGGCGTTGCCGGTCATGCGCCTGAACGCCGATCTCGGTATTCCAGCCTTCGAATTGATTCACGGACTGACGATCAAGGGCCTCGAACTGGCCGTGCGGATCCCCGAGGCGTCGTCGGAGTCGGTTCAGGACGTCGTCATCGGGGTGAACGCCGTCACCTCTGATCTGGAGTTTCTCGTTGGATTGACCGAGAACGCCACGGCCCTCTCGGTGTCCGGAACGCCGCTGCCGACGTATGCGCCGACGATCGACACGCTCGCCGCGTGCACGCTCGGCGAGGCGCTCCTGCCCAAGGGCACGACGTTCAGCGCCTTCCTGCCCAGTCCGATCTCCGACGCCTTTACCTCCATCCAGTTCGACGGCTTCGACGTCGCCGTGTCCCTGGTGCCCGCCAAGCAGGTGACGTACCTGAGCTTCTCCATCGGAGAGAAGCCGGGGTCGTCGGTCAACCTGGGATTGCTCGACCTGACCGGGTTTACCCTGAGCGCGACATGGATGGATCCAGTGGCGGCGGACCCGACCACCACGATCGGGCTGACGGGCCAGGCCCGAATACCGCTGAAGATCCTGACCGAGCCTTTCGACTTCAGCATTTCGATCACCAGGACAACAGGCTGGGCCATCAGCGCGATCGAGGCGAGTTATGTAACACCCATCGACGCGCCGGTGACGCTCGCGTCGATCATCGCGGAAATCGCGCCTTCCGGCACTACTATTCCCGACGAACTGAACGACCTTGGCTTTTCGGCGTTCCTGCTGCATGCCGAGCCGGCGGGCCACTCCCTGTCCTGTTCCTGCCAGGGCGAGCTCGACTGCATCATCTTCTCGCAGCCGTTTGCCGCGAGTTTCTGCCTGGCCTTCTCCGCGGATAAGACGAGCACCGGCACTGACTACACGTTCGATCTGTCCGCCAGCTTCTTCGTCGGTGAGACGGCGTTCCTGCTCGAAGCTGTGCTGGCGAAGGCAGGTGGAGCAAAAAGCTTCCAGTTCACGGCGAAGGCCGAGAACATTCCGCTGTCGGAGCTGATCGAAAACCTGTTCGCGGACTTCGACATCGATCTCTCGGTGCTTCCCGAGATCATGCTGTCGAACGTCACGATCAATTACAACACGCCGATCGACAAGCAGGTGGGAGTCGATGCGACGTTCACGTTCGCCGATACGCACGACACGGGCGAGTTCGTGCTCGTCGCGACACGGAAAGCCAGTTGGGAATTCGTCGCGGTGCTCAGCCTCGGGAGCGACAAGCCGCTCGACGTTGGTCTCCAGCTTCCCCTGATCGGGAAGGATCTCGCCGGCGAGCTCGAGCTGAAGGCGTCCCATCTGGTCATCGCGTCGAAGGGCGCTTCAGGCATCACGGTGCCTGCTTATCCCGATCTGATCGTCACTCCAGGCGTGTCTTTCATCTTCGACCTGATGCTGGCGGGACAGCCGCAGTCGGTGACGCTGCCGGTCGTCAGGTTCGCTCCGTCGTCGGCAACGGTGGCGCCAGCCGCGATCGCGGTCCGGCAGCAGGCAGCGGCCAGCGCGGCGGGGACTCTTGCCATACAGAAGAAAATCGGCCCGGTCTTCATTGACAGCATCGGCATCGGCTACACGAACAAGGCGCTCGTCTGCTCGGTGAGCGGGTCAATCGCCCTGGGCCCCTTGAGTATGTCGTTGAACGGTCTTTCCTTCGGCAGTTCGCTCACGGCCTTCAAGCCGCGTTTCGACCTGAATGGGTTGGGCCTGTCCTACAGCGAGCCGCCGCTGTCGGTCGCCGGAGAATTCGTCAACGTGAGTCAGCCCGGCGGCGTAGGCGTCCGGTTCGAGGGCGGGCTGGTGATCGGCACCGGGGACTTCGCGGTGCAGGCCTTCGGCTACTACGGCAACGAGTCGGGTTTCAGCTCGATGTTCATCTTCGCCGACGTCGCGTACGACTTCGGTGGTCCGCCGGCGTTCTTCGTCACTGGCATCGCACTGGGCTTCGGCTACAACTCGGGCCTCACGCTGCCGACGATCGACGAAGTCGAGGCCTTCCCGTTCATTGAGGTCCTGCCGACGTCGCCGTTCTCGAATCCAGGGCTCCTCGGCGGCGCGAATGCCCCGCCTCTCGAGGTCCTCGACAAGATTCTTTCGCCGACTCTCCACGATCCCCCATGGGTACATGAGGAGAAGGGGAGCCTTTGGCTCGCGGCCGGCCTCACGTTCACGAGTTTCGAGCTGGTGAATTCGCAAGCGCTGCTGATGGTCTCCGCCGGCAGCGAGCTGGTGATCGATCTCATCGGCACGTCTCGAGCGACATTTCCGCAGACGGGCGGCGAGGTCACCTACGCCAACATCGAGATGGACCTGCTCGTCCGGTTTGCTCCCTCCGAAGGTGTTTTCTCTCTTCAGGCGGCGCTGGCGTCCAGCTCCTACCTTCTGGACCCGGCCTGCGTGCTCACCGGCGGCTTCGCATTTTTCGTCTGGTTCGAAGGACGACCAGGCAGCCCGGGCAGCCTGCACAAGGACGATTTCGTGCTGACGCTCGGCGGCTATAACCCTGGATTCACACCACCCGCCCACTATCCATCAGTTCCGGTACTCGGATTCCACTGGACGATCGATTCCACAATCACCATCCAGGGTGACGCGTATTTCGCGCTCACACCGGCGGCGCTGATGGTGGGCGGGGGGCTCGAGGCGACATATCAGTCGGGAAATCTCAAAGCGTGGTTCGACGCGCACGCGGACGTCATCATCAGATGGAAGCCGTTCTGGTTCGACGCCGACATCGGCATCATCATCGGCGCTTCCTACACCATCGACTGGGGCTTCACCACCAGCACCCTCAGCGTCGAGCTCGGCTGCGACCTCGAGCTCTGGGGTCCGGCGACCGGCGGCACCCTCACGCTCGACTTCTACCTGTTCTCGGTCACGATTCCGTTCGGCACGCCGAAGAACAACACGCAGAACATCAGCGGATGGACGGACGTCGAGAAGATGCTCCCGGATACGGGCTCGGACGACGGCGCTCGCAACGTGCTCACGCTGAGCCCCACGGCCGGACTGACGCCCAACGGCACGACGCCGGTCAAGAAGAGCCAGACGGCGCGAAGGCCGGCGGTTGACGCCTCGTCTCAGGACGACAGCCCGTGGGCCGTGCGCAGCACGATGTTCGCCTTCACCACGTCATCGTCAATCCCGGTCACCTCAGCGACCGTCGGCGAGACGACGATCAGTGGGAGCACATTCAACGTGCACCCGCTCGCGACGCTCGACAGCGGCTGGAACGACGTCAGTTCCACGCAGACCGTGATCGTTCGCGATTCGGAAAGGAACATCCGGTCGTCGAGTTTCGACGTCCACGCCGTCCACGCGAGTGTCCCTGCGGCCCTGTGGGGCTCGCCGCCGGAAGACAGCCACGGCAACCCGCAGGTGCCGGACGCCGCGAAGCTCCTGGTTCCGAACCAGTTGATCGGCGTGTCGCTGCAGGTGAAGGCACCGACGGTCGGCCGTTCGGCGGGCGCGATTGACGCTCAGACGAACCTGGCGTGCGAGGAGCTGAATCTCGAGGCCGCCGTCCTGCCGGTGAGCAGTTCGGCGCTGCCGGCGGGCGACAGATCCTCGAACAGCCCGTCCACGATCTCCCGCATCGTCAGCCTCGAGAACGGCGTCGCGTCGAGCACCGTGCACACGGCGCGGCAGGAAATCTTCAATGCCCTGACCGCGTTGCAGTACGCGCCGCGGACGAACGATCCGATGCGCAGGTTCAGAGACACGATTGACTGCACGCTGAACGCCGAGCCGCTGCTCGTCAACTGAGGAGGCCCGACGTGGGCGAAAACTTCGCCAGGATCGCCTTCACTCGCCTGAGCGAGACGCTGCCCGATCACTCCGTGCAGTTCTACGACGGGTACTTCGCGCAGCTCCCCCCAGACAGGTACACCATCGAAGTGACACACGCGCTCGACGGCACTCCAGCGCGCGTGCAGCCGTCCTACACGAAAGAACAGACTTTCACGGTCCGGGCACCCGAATTCACGATCGACCCCACCACCGTGATCCAGACGTACCCCGCGAACGGCAGTTCGGACATCTACGGTCAGCGCGTGCCGTTTCTCGTGCTCGCGGACCCTGGATTGCCGTGGGAGCGCCGCCTGGTGCCGGGATCCACGGCAACGACAGACGACTATCCGCTCCCGTGGCTGACGCTCGCCGTGTTCGCGGAAGAGGAGGTGTACCTGCAAGGCGCGACCAACAGCCCTGTGACGACCATTCAGGTG
Source organism: Vicinamibacterales bacterium (assembly GCA_035259385.1). Taxonomy (GTDB): domain Bacteria; phylum Acidobacteriota; class Vicinamibacteria; order Vicinamibacterales; family CAVVIG01; genus QHWK01. Next base: position 8,776 of record DATFWL010000162.1, read on the forward strand.
AGTGATCTTCTCGAGCCGGATCCGCAGTCAAAGACGCTGAAGCCTGCGCTCCCCGCTGGTTGGGTGTCCCCGGAGTTGAACGGGTCGCAATGCAAGACCATTCTGATTCGCGGCGCGGCGTTCAACGCCGTCATGCCGCTCAAGACGGACCTGCCGTACCTGGCCCACTGCCGTGCCGTCAATTCCCCGCACGAGGATCACCTTCTCCACTCGGTGCTGCTCGCCAACCGCCTGCCGGTGGCCGACATGACCACGCATCCGCCGGCCCGACGACGGTACTTCGCGCACCTGGTCTCGCTCGAAGGTTTCGCCGACTATCTCGGCCCGAATCCCAGGCCGATTCCCCGCAAACCAGGGACGTCAGATCTGATGGACGTGCAGATGGTGTCGCTGTGCGAGTGGACCTTCGCGTCGATGCCGCAATCGTCGCAGAGCTTCGCGGCACTCATGAAGAATCTGATTGCCAGCGAGGCCGCGACCCGGGGCGCCTTGCGGCTCCCCGGGGAATCGGGACTGCCGACCGCCGCTCAGAGTCGGATTGTCGACGGGTACGTTGCGCTCGCGTTCGTCGCCGGCTCGGGCGACGAGACGTTCGCATGGTATCGAGGCCCCCTCTCCCCCGTTGTCCCGCAGGCGCTGCCGCCGGTCGGCGCGCCCGCGACGCCGGTCGCCCATGCGACCTCGGCCGATGCGCTGATGATTTACCTGGCAGAACAAGGTCTGTTCGACACGAGCTACGCGGCCGCCTGGAACGTCGGCCGCAGCCTGGCGCTCGCCGATGCGCACTTCGCGCAGGCGATCAATCGTTACCTGCAGGACGCCAGGATCGCGGTGGCAATGCTCGCGCAACGCAGGGCGATGCGGTGTTTCGACGGCGAACAGGATCCGCGCACGCTGCTGGCTCGCGACGCCAGCCGGCAGCGCTTCACCGCACTCGTGGGAGATGGGTTGGGAGCGCAGTGGACCGAGGCGCTGCGACGCGCGCGCCTCGGCGAGCGCCCGGTCCCTCCGCCTCGATCCGGGATCCGCATGCATCGGCCGCCGCACGCGGATCAACTCTGGGACGAGCCTGAAACCGCCGCGGCCGTCAGCGAGCACGTGGCCGAGCAACTCGATCCGGTGGCCGAGTGGCTCGCGAACCTCGGTCTGCTGTATCCGGTGCCTTTTTCGCATCTGGTCCCCGACCCGCGGCTGCTGCCGGTCGAATCGATTCGCTTCTTCTACGTCGATCCCGATTGGATCGACGCGTTGAAGGCTGGCGCCTGCAGCATCGCCATTCACGGTTCGGCCGATGCCGCTGCGTTCCGCTGGCTGTCCCCGCACGTGTCAGCTGCGGTCGTCGAGAAGACCGCGAAGCGTTTTGCACGCCGTTACGGCAACGCGAGCGCGGGATCGGGCCGCGTCACGACAACCGGCGTGCTGATCCGATCCGAGCTCGTGTCGAACTGGCCGACGCTCGTCGTCACGGCCAGCGCAAAGGGCACCCACCTGGACGTCGCACGCGACGACCGCCTGTCGGCGAACGTTCGCCTGTGTCTGTTCGACGGGATCCCGGACGAGGTCGCGCTCGCCGAACCCTATCAGGGCTTGCTGTTCGGCGTCGAAGACGACGGGATCGTGCCGCGCCGGGTCTCGGGAAACCCGCAACAGATCGGGCAGCCGATCGCAGGCACGTTCGTTCCGCCGCAGGGCGGCTATGGCGCGTTCGTGAAGAGCTACTGCCGGACTGCGGTCGGCGGGGTGATCACAGTCGGCGACCTCGCTGGCGATCTGGGGCGTGCCGTTGGGGTCGGCGGGCTGGGCGGAAGCGATTTCGCGATCCAGATGGTCCAGGCACCGGAACGGCAGTCCTTCCGCTCCGCGCAGGCGATGGAGCCGAAATGAGCGACCAAGGTCCGTTGATTGTCCCGATCGTCGTCGAAGCGTTCGTCGTGAACGATCACGTCCGGCGCGGCGGCGGGAACACCTTCTATCGCGCCGAGATGCAATACAACAGCCTCCAGTATCCCGCCAACGGACAGCTCGGCGGCGGCGACGACTTCAGCCAGGGGTCGTCGCAGTACTACAACGGCGTGTACCTGAAGTGGCGGTTGCCGGACGCGTTCACGCAGGGTGTGCAGGACAGCGTCGCGGGCGCCACTGCTTTTCCCACCGTGCCGAACCGCTGGCTGGTCGTCCGCTACAGTGGCTCCCTTGCAGCGCGCGGCGTGACCGCCTGGCTGATCGAAAGCGACTATCGCCGGGCGGCCCCACTCGAGAATCCGCCAGATGCGTCGCAGGTCGGCTCCATGTATGTCGAGCCGGGGTCGGGGTCAGACAAAGACACGCTGGTGGGCGTCCGCATCGGACGGAACGTTCCGGTCGCCAGCGAGACGTGGAGCGAATCGGGCGCCACGATGAAGCTGTCCGCCGTCGCGGCCGGGAACGGTGCGTTCGCGTACTACCAGCCCGCATGCAACAACGTGTTCTCCCTCATCGATCCGCTCGACGGCCATCAACCGGATCCCGACACGCTCAGCTATCGTGTGTTCGGCTGGTTCTCGAACGCCACCGACGATCCCCTTTCGCAGGTGGACGCCACGTGCGACTTCACCTGCGTGCGGAACAGACTGGGCTGGGCGCTTCCCCCGAAGACAAACGCCGACTGGACAGCGTCCTGGTCGCTCCTGTGCGGGATGGTCACGGGCGTGCCATGGCAGACCACGAGTATTCCGCCTGGCGGGGCGCCGACGCAGCAGGGCGCCGCCCCACCCGTCTCCATCTCGGTCGGCAACACGGCCGTCGAGGCACTGACGGCCATGATCGCCGGACAGGGCGGACCCGACATCGACACCACCCTTCTCGAGGCATTTCAGTTGGACATGATCGCCGCGCTCGATCAGCCGGATGCCGGCGCCGCGCTCGCGGATGCCGTTCACTCGAGTTTTTTCCAGAAGTACGCGGGCGGATACGTGTGGGAGATCGTCGACGCGCCGGAGGCTCAATTCGCGCCGTTGTCCGTGAACCAGTGGGAATTGCAGGAGGAGTTGCGGAAGGAGCGCGAGTGGCTCGCGATACTCAACCACAACCAGGCGCTCCTGCACCAGGCGGAGCGGCAACTCACCGCGTTGCGGCGTCAGCTCTACGTCATGTGGTGGAAGTATACGAGTTACTTGCTGCAGTACCAGGGCAGCACCGACATCGAGGGACTGAGCAGCATCAGCGCGCTCGAGGAGCAGCTCGATCCCAACGTCGACGCGAGTCTCGCGCATCAAGTCGCCCAGCAACGACAGGTCGTGCGGTCGTACGCCACGCAAGTGCCGCACGGCGACACCCAGCGCGCGCTGCAGGATGCGATTTGCCGCTATGCGGCGGCGCAGAAGCTGCCGCCCAACCGCGTGCTGAAACGCGCCAGCGCGCCGCCATTCTACGAGCCACACAATCCCGTCGTGCTCATTGCCGGTGCCGGTGCTTCAGGGATTGTCGCGAAACAAGCGACGCTGCCCTGCCGCTTCGCACCCCAGCTCGTCACCGGTTTCCACTGCGGCACGGCGACGGTGACGGCGTCGACGCCGAACCTCACGATTCCGATCCCGAGCCTGAAATCGATCACAGGGGTTGCATGGCTGACGAGCGGGCTCCCCGAAAAACTGATACAGGAGTTCTTCCTGCTCGATCCCGACAACGCCGCAGCGATCGCGACCGCAACCGGTTTGAAGGCCCCGGACGTCCGGGCGGCCATGGAGGAATCGGTTCGCTACGAAGGCATGGGTGTGCTGCCCTCAGGCGCCGACGTCACGTGGCAGACCAACCCCTGGACATGGACGCAGAATCCCTGGCATCCGCTCCTGCTCATCTATCGGGCCGATTACTATCCCATCGTTTACGGAGCGGCGGCTTCGCCCAACTGGATCTTCGACAAGGGTACGTACACCTGGAACGCGAGCCCGGCGAGTGTCGGAGCGGCGACGTCGTTCCAAGGCATCATCCACCTGACTCCCGCCGCCGTGTTCAACATGAAATCGCGAATCCAGGCGTTTCTCCGCAACAATCCACGCCTGGACCCGAACGTCGCGAAGCAGTTCTCCAACCTGCTGGAGTTCGTCGATACGAACGACAGCTGGGATCTGCTGTGCCAGGCCCTCGACGGCTTCAACCAGCAGATGCTCCTCAACATGCCGGGCGTCTTTCTCGGCACCAGTCATACGTCGCAAGATACGCCGATGCCAGACAGCACGTGGAAACTACCGGATCTCATCGGTCCTGTTCAGGGCAACCCGCCGGAACTCGGCGAAATCCCGGAATCGGCGCCCTACGATCCGAGTAACTTCCTCCCCTGGCGTTGCGGACAGTTCCTGTTCACAGATGTGAAGGTCGTCGATGAATGGGGCCAGTCGGTGTGGCCAATCAGTGTCGACAACAACACGGTGGAGCGCGTCTACCTGCCACCGGAGATGATTGCGAATCCTCCGGTCCGCCCTCACGTGAGCGACAGCTTCGTACAGCTCACACCCGCGCTGCTCCAACCGGCCCGGCTCACGTTCGATCTCATTTCCGCGAGCGACGACAACCGGGCGATCGCGCTTACACCGGACGACGACCCGATCTGCGGATGGGTCGTGGTGAATCATCTCGATCAGTCGTTGATGGCGTACGACGCGCAGGGTCAGGCGCTGGGCGAGATGTCGAATGCACTTGGAGGCGGCGACTCGACCACGGTCTGCTGGCAGAACGCGCCCGGCTCGCCCTACAGCGGGCTCGAGGACATCAAGGGCAGGCTGCAACACTTCGGGCCGTTCCTCTGGACGCTGCAGCAGCAGCGCGCCGCCACCTTTGCCGCATTTCTCGCGGCGATCGATGAAACGCTCTGGACCACGTTGCCGCTGGGCGCGGCGTTCGACCAGGGCCTGGCTGCGCTGATCGGCCGCCCGCTGGCGATGGTCCGCTCCCGTCTTCAATTCGAGTTGAACGGTTCGCCGTATCAGGATCCCAGCTGGCAATACACGTTCGATCCGCTCCATCCCGAGATGACCGGCTACCAGTTCGCCATCGAGCTTGGCAGCGTCACCCGGCTCGAAGACGGCTTGATCGGCTATTTCTGCGAGGACGACTACACGACATTCAACACGGTCGTCGCGAATGCCGCTGGCAATGGTTATTTGCAGCCCATCGGGTCGAACAACAACTACATTTACCTGCCCTTCGATGCAAACACCGCCAGACGCGTCTCGATGCTGGTCGATCCACGAGCCGCCGTCCACGCTGCAACGGGAATCCTGCCGACCGTCGCTCTGGCCCTTGCCCCCCGGTTCACGTCGGCCGCACTGGCCGCGATGAACGTCACCTTTCGCGTCGACGGGATCTTGACTGACTCTCGAGCGGCAGCAGGGCAGGCTGACCTTCCCACGATTCTGCTCCCCGTTCCCCACGAGAAGCAGGGAACCTGGACCTGGGTGGAGCACGACGAAGCGGCGTGGCGCTACTACAAGACCTCGGCCAACGACACAGCGGCGCGCCTGTCCGACCGGTTGCCGGTGCTGCGTCGCGGATTGTTACAACTGTCGGCCGGCCTCGGCCGGCCAACGGCGCCTCCGCGTTAGCCGCTGGACAGCGAACCGGGAAAGCCACACAACGGCTTGATCAATTCTCATTAAGCAAGTGGGTGAGTTTCATGTCGATTCACGATACAGCCTTTGACTCCTCGCCGGCGGTCGCCGCAGACGCCCCTGTCAAGCTGACCTACGCGCCCCAGGCGTATCCATCTCCGCTCAGCGTGAGCCTGCGCGGGTCCGTGCAGATAGTCATCACCAACCAGACCTCGGCGGACGTTCTCGTGCAGTCGATCACGTTCAGCATTCCGGTCGGGACCGATCAGGACGCGCTGACGGACCTGCCCGGCGACATTCTGACCAGCGTTTCCAATGGGGACTGGAAGGTCACGCCACTCATGAACGAAGTGGCAGAGGTGACGGCGCGATATCTGCTTGGGCCGTCGGCCGGCGGCGGCGGCGTGACACTCGCGGCGCGATCGTCCATATGGGTCCTGTTCTATGGCTTTCCGACGCACGATCAATCCGGCACTGCCAAAATCATCATCAAGGAGGAGACAACCGAGGGGATCGGGTTCGCTCACTTCGACGTCACGACTTTTCCCTGGGAGTTCACCTTTGCCGACCTGGCGGTCAATCTCAAACACGGCAGCGGCGTGACGCCCGTGGCGCAGGTGGACAACGGATCTTCGGTGACCCTTACCTGGCGTTGCTCCCAATCGGAAATTACCGCTTACAAGATTTACTGCTCCACCAGCGCTGGCCAGTCGCCGCCCTATACTCCGGATCTCCCGAATCAGTGGACGTCGCCGAAGCTGACGATGGACACGGTCTTCACGGTGGTGGTCGACCCTCCGGGGTTCAGCGCCTCGACAGCCGTCGCCGTGAAAGACCCCGACGTGCGGCAGAAGTCGCTCATCGTCGGCGATAACGCGTTGGTTGCGGCCGACGGCACGGGCGTGAGTGCGACAGGTGGGTTGAGCCTGACTGGCAAACTAGCTGTAACGGACGGGATCAAGATGGATTCGGCCAACGGGGTGATTCAGCGAGGCGACGGCTCGATCCCGCCGGGCGACCTGGGACTCTATTCAAACGATTCAAAGAGTGTCATACGGATTGTCACGAACGACGCTCCCGTCAAGTTCTTTGCCGATGGCGGAGGCGGTACGAGCCCGATCCTCACCGTCAATCAGTTCCCAGGCATCGATCTCAGCGCTACCGACGCACCGTCGGCGATCATGAGGATGAGCACGAAGACCTACACGGGTTTTTCCAATTTCGACAACAACGCTGAAATCAGTAACGACATAGAAATGCCTTGGGGCAAGGCGTTGATGCTCAACGGGAATTCGTCGAGGAAGCCTGGCGGGCCGCGGTGGGTGCAGGTGTGGGACAACCTCGAAGTGAGAGGAAATCTCTACTCGCAGGGATCGGACGGGATTAATGTCCAGGTGTCGAACGACGCGGCCACCATGTTGAGGCTCAGCACCAAGGCCTATACTTATCTTCCTGACTACGACGACAACGCGGAAATCAGCAACGACACGAGTGCGACTTATGGAGCCTTGATGCTCTGCGGCAATTCATCGAGGAAGCCGGGCGGGCCTCGATGGGTGCAAGCGTGGGATAACCTCGAGGTGATGAAAAACCTCTACGTGTGGGGGGAGCCGCAATTCAGACCCGATGGTGGTGGCGGCAGTTGGTGCACCCTCACCCTGAACGTGATCGGCAATAACGGAACGTACTGGCTGGGACGATCCGGCCCCGACACGGTGTCCGACCTGCGGTTGAAGCGCGACGTGCAGCCGGTCCCCTCCGCGTTGGACAAGATCCGTCGATTGAGCGGCGTTGCGTTTCACTGGAACGAGCAGGGCCTCGAACACTTCACCCGGGACATCGAGTCCACTTTCTCAGCCGGGCCGAACGCGACGGAAGTGGAAAACGAGAAGGTCTGGCAGGCAGAGCGCGAGCGACGGCGCAGCCAGCTCGCGGCCACTTATGTCGGCGTCGTCGCGCAGGAGGTCGAGGCCGTTTTACCCGAGGCAGTCACCACCGATTCGGAAGGCTTCAAGTCGGTGCGCTACGACGATTTGATCCCGCTGCTCATCGAAGCCATCAAGGAACAGGATCAGCAGATGGCGCGGCTACACAAGGAAATCGAACGGGTCAAGAGCGCCATTGGAATGAGCGAGTCGCCGGTGTGATCTGCGGATCGTTCAGCGGCGGATATAAAGCTGCAGCCGCGGGAACGAGAAGGTGCCGGCCGAGTCGTCGACGACGTTGATCTGGCAGGTGTAGAGACCGGGGCGAAGCGAAGACGCCGGCACGTCGAACTGAAAGACCGCCGCCTTGCGATTCCCTCCGGCGAGCTCCGTCTGCTCGACCAGCGGCGTCTCGAACGCGCGCTGGCGGCCGCGGAAGAACGCGATGCTGGTCAGCACCTTCACCGGCTGCGACGGCTCGTAGACCTCGTAGTAAAAGTAGAGATGCTGCGTGGACGAGATCACCCGGGTCACGTTCGGCACCAGCTCACGGCCGTCCTTGACCAGCGGGTTGGCGTCGTTCCGGCGCGAGACTGTCTGCAGCTGCGTGCCGACGACAACCGAGCTGAGCTTGACCGCGTCCCGTTTGACGTCGGGGACGACGAAGTCGGTTTCGTACGACCCGAACGCGCCGTCCTGATTCTCGCGCACGACCATCTTCAGGTGGTACTTTCCCGGCGGCATCTCGAATCCGCTCTCGTACTGCACCGTCTTCTTCTTCAGATCGTCGGCCGCATCCGGCGACAACCGCACCGTATCGCGCACGCGTCCCACTGGCCGCTGCTGCCCGTCCCGCACGATTCCGAGCACGTCGAGGGTCGCCTTGCTCCGCTCGGTGGTCTTCGTAATCGGGATCTGGTAGCCGGGGACGATCAGCGACAGCGGCACGTAATAGCGGTTGTCCGCGACCCGGAAGTACGCGCTCGACACGTAGGCGCTCAAGTCGGTGGCCGACAGATCCGACATCAGCTGGTCCTGCAGCTGCTGCTCGCGGTCCTCCTTCGTCGAGTGCGCGAAGTCGCGGCCGGCGTAGTAGCCGGATCGATATTCAATCTTGAGATCGGTCCGCTTCAGCTTCACCTTGATCCGGCGGAAGCGGCCGTCGCGCGCGCCGTTCGTACTGGAGTAGCCGAGCACGTAGTACGCCGACGTGTCGTTCACCACTCGATCGAACACGGCGGCGAAGCCGTTGGAGTCGAAGAACGCCCGGCCACCGGTGTCCTCCGCCATCGTCGTCAACGTGTCCTGCGAGCCGGCGAGGCGCTCAGCTTGGTTGCGGGTTGACGCGCCGGAGAAGGTCGATGTGCCGTGCAGGCTGGCCGTGGTCGCGTCGCCGCCAGGCACCATCGCCTGCAGTCCGCGCATGTCGGCCGCGTAGAGCGAGAGGTTGGCGCGGTTCGCCCGATCGACCGTCCGCCGCAGCTGCACCTGGTTGTCGGTGCCCTGCTGGCTCATGCCGCTGCTGAAATAGATCACTGATTTTTTCTGCTCGATGCCGGCGAGCGCATCGGCCAGTGTCTGAAGGGCGTCGAGCCGGCGATCGGTGTTGAAGATGTTGAACTCGGTGTCGTCGGCGGCGAAGGCCGCGCCGTTGTCGGGCGTGTCGTCGTCAGGCGTCGCGCCGGCCTCGAAGCCCTGGCCGCTCGCGCCGCTGTACGCGTCGATCGCCACAGCCAGCGATTCGCGATCGGCCGTGAAGTCCTGGTCGACCCGCAGCGAGGTGGAAAACGAGACAACAGCGATCAGGTCGACGGGCGAGAGCTTGTGATCGATGTAGTCGTGCGCGGCCCTGACCGACCGCTCGATTTCCTCCGGCTGCATCGAGCTGAGATCGAAGAACAGGACGATGAGACGGCGCCCATGCATGTCAGCTTTCGCGGGCTCGGCAGCGAGCGATGCCTGCGGGGACACGGCGGGACGCGCCGGCGGTGTGAGGAGCGCTTGCGGAGCCGTCACTGACGTCTCCCGTGCCGGCGTCGGCGCCTCCAGCTCTTCGAAGTCGAAGCTCGTGATCGTCTGGGGCTTGTCATCCTCGCTGACGGCGAAGTCGTCGCGCGTCAACCCCCGGACGACGGCGCCCGTCCTGTCGCGAACCACGACGTTGACGAGCACGAGCTCCGTGCCGGAGCGGAAGGCGGGATTCGCAGGAGGCTGACCCTGCGCGCGTGGCGCAGTCGTCGACAAGACGAGGACGGCGCCGCAGACGAACGTAAGCGCGCCGGCAGCCCTGAAAGGCTGCGCTGCCGAAAGCAACCGCGTTCCACGTCGGAGCGTGTGGATCATCGGCTCAGAACCTGAACCGCACCAGGAGCTGGATACGGCGCATCGGCCGGACCGACGTGACCTGGCCAAACGTCGGGGAGTTCGCCACCGTGTCAATCGTGGCGAACTGGACGGTGTTGAGAAGGTTCGTCGCCAGCACCTGGATCGACAGACCGCGCGTCGCGCCGAAGAGGACGTTGCGGGTGACGCCAAGGTTCATCACCGTCGTGCCCGGACCGATGATGGTGTTCCGTCCTGCGTCGCCGAACGTTCCTTCCTCCGGGATCGCGAACGCGGCGGTGTTGAAGAACAGCCTGGTCGTCGGATCGGCGATCGCAATCGGCGCGCCGTTGTAGTTCGCTCTCAGCGTGCCGTTCGTGCCGCGCGCGACGTCGCCCGCGTCGGCGAGCACGCGCGCGGTGAACGGCGTGCCCGAGGCCAGTTGCACGGTGCCATTCAGCTGCCAGCCGCCGAGGAGCGCCGCAGCCGTCCCGGTCTGCAGCCAGCGGCGATTGGGGCCAAACGGCAGCTCGAAGGTGAAGTCGCCCGTGAAGCGATGGCGCTGATCGAAGCTCGAGAGGCCGCGCTCGGCCTCGAGGTCCTGATCGTTCTGCGCCACGACCACGGCTGTTCCGCCAATGGACGAGGCGTCGTCGATCGATTTCGACAGCGTGTACGAGGCGCCGCCGCCGAAGCCGTGCGTGAGCCGCTTGCGGATGCGCAGCGTCAACGCGTTCATGATCGAGCTGCCGCTCGACGACTCGTAGAGGAACGGCGCGACGTCGGGAATCCGCAGGCCGTCCGGGCCGCGGTTCGGCGCACGGACGATGTCGAGGTCGGATCCTTTCGAGCCGGTGTAACCGACCCCGACGATGATCGTCCTCGTCAGGTCGCGCTGCAGATCGAAGTTCCAGATCTGGACGAATCCGAGCTTGTAGTCTGGATCGACCGAATACGTGTTCGGCGCCGCGGCCGGCGGAGCGTTGAGCAGCGCCGTCTCGAGCACTGCCGGATCGGCTGCCGTCGCGAGCACGGTGTTGGCGACCGCGTACGGCGGCTGACCGGCGAGCTGCTGGGCAATCGTCTGGTAGACGCTGGCGTTGTAGTTGATCCCGTACCCGATGCGCACGACGGTGCCCTGTTTCGGCCGCCACCCCACGCCGACGCGGGGCGCGAGCCCGCCGCGGAACGGATTGACGATCGTGTCGGCGAAAGAGCCCGTGTACGGCCCGGTCCCGCCGGCGACGACGGGCGTCGCTGCGGATAAATCGGGCGGGACGTCGAGCGTCACCAGCCGATTGGAGGCTTCTGACAACGGCGAGTAGTACTCGTAGCGAACGCCCACGTTCACCGTCACGCTGTCGCTGGCGCGCCAGTCGTCCTGCAGGAACAGATCCCACGATCGCGATCGGAACTGCTCGGTGCCGGGACCGAACTGCACCGTCGACTGCTGTGGCAGGCCGAGCAGGAAGTCGGCAAGATCGACGCCGGTGTAGAGGCCGCTGAACACGAACGACCCGCGCGCGTTCGGATCGGTGCGGCTGTCGGCATGAATGTCGCGGTAGTCGCCGCCCATCCGAAGCGTCTGGCGGCCGACGGTCTTCACGATCGTGTCGCCGACGGCAATCGTGCGATCGGTCCGTGTCGCGGGGTTGGGGTCGCGCAGGCTCGTGAGCGAGCTGAACGACAGATTCGGCGCGCCCCAGTCGAACGGATCGGTCGACACGCCGGCCACCCCCGCCATGCCGGCGACGTTCTGGTTGAAGGCGAACAGGTTGGTCGTCTCGGCATGCTGTCGGTTGAAGTCGAACCGGATCGACTGCAGCAGCCCCGCTTTCGTGAAGGAATACGTGACTGGCACGTCCCACGCGCTCGACGTGGTCGATCCGCCCAGCGACGGGAAGCTGTTGGCGTTGGTCGCATCCGAGTGCCGATAGTCGATGGTGACGTTCAGATTCGAGGCGCCCGCGCGGCCACCACCGGGACCGCCGCCGCCGCGGCCGCCGCCGAATCCGCCGCGGCCGGCACCGCGTCCCTGCTGCGCCGCTGCGCCAAACGCGTGCACGAGGCGCACGTTCACGTCGTCGAGATCGGTCGTCGTCGTCGTGACCGTGTGGAAGTTCTGTCGAGCACCGTCCTGGTTGGGCAGTGGAAACAGATTCAGCAACGACCGCGATGCGGCGTTGAGACGCGAGCCCGGAATCTGGTTGTTCGCGAACGGGGCACCGGTGGCCGGGTCGACGATCGTCCGGCCGAGCGACGACAGATCGCCGGCGCGCTCCGCGGCGGTCGGCACCGTCGAATACGCGTCGAACGGATTGCTCGAGTGATTGCCGGTGTAGTTCAGGAAGAAGAACGTCTGCGCGCTGTTGACGAGTTTCGGGATGACGAGCGGACCGCCGACAGTCGCCCCGAATCGCTGCTGCAGATAGTCGGGTTTCGTCGTCGGCTGACCGTTGAGCGCGTACGGCGCCGCGTCGAACGCTGACGATCCGGTGCTCTGGTAGACGCTGCCGCGAATCTGGTTTCCGCGCCCGCCGCGGCCGAAGCCGCCGCCGGGCGCGCCTCCTCCGAATCCGCCGCGACCGGCGAACCCGCCGGGGCCCAAGCCATCTGCCGCGCCGCCGAATCCGCGGCCGGCTCCCGGCGGCCCGCCATCGCCCGCAACGCCGCCGCCGCCGAAGCGCTGCGCGAAATCGCCGGGCCCGTTGCCGCCGAAGACCGAGTCGTTCGCGTTCGCGGCGGCGATCGCAGTCACCGATTCGCTGGACGTACCTGGCGAGAATCCCGGCGGAAGGAGGACCGCGGCGTCTGGCGCGGCGGCGTTCTCGTCCGCAGCGCCGCCTTGCACGTCAGCGTCGGCCCGCAGCGACAGGTTCTGGAACGGCTGTCCCGGTTGCGCGCCGGGCCGTTGCCCGCGGCCTCCGGCGGGACGCGCAGGAAGCGGTGCTGGCGCGGCAGCGGCGTTGTTCGTCGAGCGCGCGACACCGGCCCGCTGAGACTCGCCTGCCGGCGATGGCGCGCGCGACGCGAGCGTCATCGACACGTCAACGCGCGGCCGGCAATTTGCGGCGTCGATCGTCAGCGGATGCGTTGCCGGTGCGAACGCGCTGAACTCAGCTTTCAGCGTGTACTGCCCGGCACCGGGAATCTTCAGCGCATAGGTGCCATCGACGGCGGTTGCCGCGACGTCCACTGTGCGATTCGACTCGTCGACGATCGAGACGACGACGCCCGGCAGCGGCGTGCGGCCGGAGACGATCGCGCCGCCGACGATGCAATCAGTCGCCGCCTGCTCGGCCAGCAGCGTCGGACCGATCGCGGCGGCGCCGAGGCATGCCGCGGGAATCAGCGCAACAACGGAACGAGGAGCGAGCGAACGATGCACTCTTCGCAGCCTAACTGAGTGCCGCTGCGACGAGTTTTGATAAAAACGTGAAAGCCGTCTTTACGTCTTCTTTGGATCGAACGCGAGCGCGACGCCATTCATACAGTAGCGCTCGCCGGTCGGCGCGGGGCCGTCGGGAAACACATGACCAAGATGCCCGCCGCAGCGCGCGCAGTGCACTTCGATTCGCGTCATGCCGTAACTGCGATCGGTCGTCGTCTCGATGGCGCCGTCGATCGGCCGATAGAAGCTCGGCCAACCGGTGCCGCTCTCGTATTTCGTGTCCGAGGTGAATAGCGGCTGGCCGCACGCGGCGCAGCGGAACGTACCATCGCGCTCTTCGTGCAGCAGCGGACTGCTGCCTCTTCGTTCGGTGCCGTGCTCTCGGAGCACGTGAAATTGTTCGGGCGTCAGCGTGGCTTTCCAATCGGCGTCGGTTTTCTGCGTCATAGATGTCGACCTGGCGTACCGCACTCACGTGCAGGCGCCCTTCCACCACCTGCAGGGCCGCCCTTTCAGGGCGCGCAAAGTACTGTAGCACTCCCGCTATCTCCCAGCGTTCGCGCTGTCCGACTCTCACGTCACGCGCGAGCTGACCGCGCGCGATCTGCTCGTGCGCACCGGAGCGGTCTCGGCCTCAGCGCCACTACCAGCACGACATCGACGTCGCAGGCTGGCGCGATCGCGACTTGCGCCCGACGCCTACGCTTCTCAGCGTGTGGCGGTGTCCGCGCGCAAATCGATCGCCGGGTTCCGGTCGAAGAAGTTGTGCGGCCGCAGCCTGAATGACTGCCACATGGTCGGCGTCACCGGCAGGTCCTCGGCGCGGGTCAGGTGGTGCATCCCGAGGTTGACCCACACGACGACGTCCTGGTTGCGGACCGCTCGATCGCGCGCCGCCCAGATCGCCAGGCCATCGTCCCCGCGGCTGCCGAGCATGTACTCTCCGCCCGCGTAGCGTTCATCGGGTTCGTACGGCGTCACCCACATGTCGTGCCGGAGGAATCCGGCGCGCCGCGCCGGCCAATCATCCCGATCGAGCAGCAGCCGGGCGTGGTTGGTCGCGAGTACTTCGTAAGATGCCGGGTTGCCGACGCCGTTGACGCGCCGCTCGTTGATCACGCGCAGCCGCACCGGATCGTGGTCCGTGTCCAGAATCGCCGCTGCCTCGGTTTCGGCGATCTGCCGCTCGACGACGTAGAGGCTGCGCCGGGCAGAGTCGGGCGGCAGCCGGATCGGCCGGTACACGTCGCGGTTGACGCTGTTGGCGGGCCCGTCGATATCGAGATCGAGCCTGAAGTTGAAGTAGTGATCGTGGTTGACTGCCACCAGGTTCGGCGCCACCAGCGTGCCGAACCGCGTGTCCTCGGCCGCGCCCGGGTCGCTCATCGTCCGCGTGGCGACACCCTTGAGCGCGTCGATCCCGGTCGCGCCGACGCGCACCTCGATTTCGGCGGCATCGTTGAAAATCCAGTCGAAGAGGTAGTCGTAGTTGCCGATGGCCGCGGCCATGCGCACGACGAGCTCCACGCTCGCGCGACCCTCGTAGCTCTGGTTGACCGCCTCGTAGTGGCGCCAGATCGGATCGCCGGCGCTTCGCTCGAACACGCAGACGGCGTTCGGCGTCGTTACGGCCTCGCCCTTGTCGGTCGCGAAGTCGGCCGGGAGAAACGTGGCAGCCTCGGGGCAGTCGATGCCGGGCTTCAACGCTGACGCGAGGAGGCCGGCGCCGTACTCGCCCGTATCGAAGTAGGTGCGTGACTGCCAGCCGTAGTCGGCGTCCATGTACGGCACGAACATCTCGGAGAGATAACCCTGATACAGCACGGAGCGCCACGCCTGCCCGTCACGCCAGCGGGCCAGTGAAATCGAGGTGCCGACGCGCGGGTCCAGGCGCAGGTGAAAGCGCCAGTTGCCCCACCAGACTTCGTGGCCGTCGATGCGCACGTTGGTGCCGAGCGGCTGCGCGATCGTCGTCGGCTTCCGCGGCTCGCGCGATGTCTTCACCGCGGCCGGGTCGTAGTTGAGATCGCCCTGGGCAATCGGAACGACGCCGTAGTCGGACACGCTCAGCACCGCCATCCGCCGCAGATCGACCAGCGCATAGAGACGCTCGATCGGCCAGCCGAAGACGTTGGTGGTCGTTCGCCGCGTGTCGAAGCAGCCGACCTTGACCAGGCGCTTGCCAGCCTGCTCCGGGCTGCCGTAATAGCCGGCCGAGAACGGCGCGCAGAACACGGCGCTCAGATCGGTGATCCCGCGCTTCCGCAGGCCGGCCTTGAACGCCTCGTTCGCGAGCACGACGCGGATCCCTTCGATCTCGGACAGCGTGATCGACGGCTCGGCGCCGCGCCGTTCGATCGCGGACACGATCCGCCGTTCACCCAGATCGACGAGCAGCTCGTAACATCCGGCCGCCGTCAACGCCTGAACCCGCGCCGCGCGGACGAGCGGCGGGCCGGGGTGCCAGGCGAGCACGTCCGCCTTCGGCGGGTCCTGCAGGGCGATCGACGGAAACGCGGCGCTGCCGAACCGCGTGTCGCTCCGGGCAACCTGGACGGCGGCGCGGATTTCATCCGCGGTCAGCGGATCCAGGGGATGCACCGCCGTCGGTTGGCGCGCGCCAGCCACTGGCGCGCTCCCGGCGGCCGGTGCGGAGGCCGTTGAGCGTTGACAGCCCGCGCTCAGCGCCATGATGGCCATCGCGATCGAGATCGTCCGTGACACAGGCACGACCTTTCCAGCTCCGCTCGAGCTCGGTGAACGCCTCGAATCGTAGCGCACGTGCGCCGGCGGTATCGCGGGCAACAGAGGTTCAGGGAGTCAGCGCCTGGCTGGCCAGGTAGTCGCCGAGGCGCTCACGCCGCCACCAGATCCCGCGCCGGTGTTCGTCTGGCGACGCGTAGTGATACTGGTAGAGTACGGCACGGATGTACTTCGGCGGCCGCCCGGCGAACGGATCGTAGGCGAGCAGCCGCAGCACATCGGACGAGCCTGCGAGCAGCTGCCGGCAGAAGCGCTGGAACCACGGCTCGCCGCTCGCGTCCCCGAGCGCGGCGAACCACATCTGCCAGTCGAGCCGCGGCTGATGCGGCGCCACCCACGGCGGCCGCCGCCGCACATCACCAGCTTTGTACGCGAACTCGTACGGCATCCACTGCTCGCCGTCGTTCGATCCCTCGACGATGATTTCCGGCCGGGAGGTCGTCATGACGGCGAACAGCCCATAGGTGTTGACGCTGCGCAGCGGCTCGACGAAGTCGGCCACGGGTGAGACAAGCGGATAGATCGGCAGCTCGACGCCGAGTCGCGCCGCGAACATCGTCGCCGAAACAGGAACAATGACGACGGCAACCGCGATGAGCAGCAGGTTGCGAATGCGTTCGCGCGGGAACACCGGCGCACCGACGGCACGATCCGGGAGCATGTACAGGCACAACCCCGCGGCGAGGATGTTGAAGAACGCGTAGTTGCCGGTGATCGCGATCATGAGCTGCAGGCCGACCAGGAGCCCGAACGCGGCGCGTCGAAGTCGCGCGGTCGCGACGACGAAGAACGGCGCCACGAGCTCGACGGCGAGAGTCGCCGCCGTGGACGCTTTCTGAAACTGCAGCGGCATCTGATGCGCGTACCACGCGACCGGCGTCGGAATCGGTTGCGTCTCGTAGTGAAACGTCATCGCCGTCAGGTTGCGCCAGGTCGGATCGCCGCTTGCGAGCTTCACGATGCCCGAGCCGAACATCAGCCGGAATAGCAGCCAGAGCATCAGCCAGACGCCGAGCCGCGGCGGCGCCGCAGGCGCGCGCGGCCGTTCGACGAGCACGAGCGGCGCGAGGAAAATGGCGAGAAAGCCCGTTTCGAGCAGCAGCGCGTCCCACTGGTACGAGAGGAACTCGCGCGCCACGACCGACAGCGACAGGTAATCGAGCCACAGCAGCGTCAGCACCAGGGCCGGCAGCACGCCGGCCACGAGCAGGGCGGCGAGCGCCGCGCCGCTCAGCGCGAGGCCGCGCAGGAACGCGTCGCTGGTGCTGAGCCAGCAGACCGTCGGCAAGAGTCGAAAGCGATCCAGGCCGATGTGCTCTGCGAGGACGAACGCGCGCGCGCTGGACATGTACGCGCGCGCCGGCAGGATGCCGTCTGCGCCGATCAAGCCGACAACCTGGACCCACAGAGACCAGAATGCCACCAGGTAGACCATTCCCAGCACCCGCAGGAACAGCCAGTTCGCCCGCGCAGGCGTCATCGCCCTGTTATAGCGCCCGCGCCGTGAACCCGCCGTAACGAATCGACGTAATAGAGCGCATGTCCCTCCTTCAGGACCTGAAGTTCGCCGTCCGCCTGATGGTAAAGGAGCGCTGGTTCACGGCCGTGGCCGTCGTCGCGCTGGCGCTGGGCATCGGCGCCAACGCCACGGTGTTCACCTTCGTCAACGCCGTGCTCATCCGCGGGCTGCCGTTTGACGATCCCGACCGGATCATGTCGATCGCGGAGCGGGACATGGCGCGCGGGCGCGACCTGGCGGTCTCCTATCCGAACCTCCGCGACTGGCGCGACGCGCAGCGCAGCTTCGTGGACATCGCCGCGTTCAACAGCCAGACGATGAACGTCAGCGACGAAGGCCGGGTGCCGGAGCGTTATACGGGCCCCTACATCTCGGCGAACGCGTTCAAGCTGCTGGGCCAGCGGCCAGTGCTCGGCCGTGATTTCGTGGCCGACGACGACAAGCCTGGCGCGCCGGCGGTCGCGATTCTCGGCAACGGGATCTGGAAGAGCCGCTACGGCGCAGATCAGGCGATTCTCGGCCGGACCATCCGCATCAACGACATCCCGACGACCGTCATCGGCGTCATGCCAGAAGGCGTGAAGTTTCCGTTCAACGCCGATTTGTGGGTCCCGCTGTCGGCGATGCCGGCTCTGCCCACGTTGAAGCGGGAACAGCATTTCTCGCTGCAGGCATTCGGGCGGCTGAAGCCCGGCGTCACACGTCAGCAGGCGCAGACAGAGCTCGCCGGCATCGCCGCACGCCTCGCCCACGACTTCCCGGCCGAAAACAAGGACATCAGCGTGACCGTGATGACCTTCAACGAGCGCTTCAACGGCGGCCAGATCCGGCTGGTCTTCCTGGCGCTGATGGGCGCGGTCGGGTTCGTGCTGCTGATCGCCTGCGCGAACGTCGCGAATCTCCTGCTGGCGCGCTCGGCGCAGCGCGCGCGCGAGATCGGCGTGCGCGTGTCGCTCGGGGCAACGCGCTGGCGCGTCGTGCGGCAGTTGCTGGTCGAAAGCGTGCTGCTTGCCGCCGTCAGCGGCGTCCTCGGTCTCGCGCTGGCGTTCGGCGGCACACGCTGGTTCGACGCCGTCACGCAGGACGTCGGCAAACCATACTGGATCCAGTTCACGATGGACGGCCGCGTGTTCGCGTTCTTCGCCGCCGTCTGCCTCGCCACCGGAATCGTGTTCGGGCTCGCTCCAGCCCTGCACATCTCGCGCACCGACATCAACGACGTGCTCAAGGACTCGGGTGGGCGGTCCGGGTCAGGGGGCCTGCGCGCTCGGCGCTGGACCAGCGCGTTGATCGTCGTCGAGGTGGCGCTGACGCTGGCGCTGCTCGCCGGCGCCGGATTCATGATTCGCAGCTTCCTCACGCTGTATCGCCTCGACCTCGGCGTCGAGACCGCGCATCTGCTGACGATGAATCTCGTGCTCCCCGAGCGCAAGTACCCGACGCCGGAACAGCGCGCGGCGTTCTATCAGCGCCTGGACGAGCGGCTGGGCGCAATCCGATCCATTCGTTCGGGCACGATCGCGACGAACGCGCCGCTGTCCGGCGGCCAGTCCCTCCGGCTGGCGATCGAAGGCCGTCCGCAGGCCGCCGGCGAACAGCCGCCGCGCGTCACGCGCGTCGCGATCGGCCCGCGCTACTTCGACACCATGGGCCTGCAGCTGGTGCGCGGCCGCTCGTTCGCCGACAGCGACGGCACGGCCGGACACGAAGCCGGAATCGTCAACCAGCGGTTCGTGTCGATGTTCTTCGCGAACGAGGACCCGATCGGGAGGCGGGTCAGGATAACGGCGGATCAGGCGGCCGGACCCGAGCCGGCATGGATCACGATCGTCGGCGTGTCGCCGTCGGTGCGCCAGCTGGCGATGCAGGAACCCGATCCCGATCCGGTCGTGTACGTGCCGTATCGTGCAAACACCGGCGGGTTCATGATGCTCCTCGTCCGCACCGCGGGTGAGCCGGCGGCAATGACGCCGACCATTCGCGAAGAGGTGCGCGCGCTCGATCCTGATCTGCCGCTGTTCGGGATCCGGACGATGGACGAGGGGCTGGCGCAGCAGCGGTGGCCGTTCCGCGTCTTCGGCTCGATGTTCACCATGTTCGCGGTGATCGCGCTGGCACTGTCGGCGGTCGGCCTGTACGCGATCACCGCGTATTCGGTGACGCAGCGCACGCAGGAAATCGGCGTCCGCATGGCGCTCGGCGCGAGAGCGCCACAGGTGTGGTGGCTGGTCGTGCGGCGATCGTTCGTGCAGCTCGGGATTGGGCTCCTCCTCGGCATGGCCGCGGCGTTCGGCGTGGGGCAGCTGCTGCGATCGCTGCTGGTGCAGACGAGTCCAAACGATCCGGCGACGCTGTCGTCGATCGCTCTGCTCTTCGTCGCGGTCTCGCTCGCCGCCTGCTTCTGGCCGGCGCGGCGCGCCACGCGTCTCGATCCGGTCCACGCGCTCCGCTATGAATGACGATGACGCCCCGGCTGAGGCGCGTGAACGACGCTCCTGACACCTCGACCTTGGCGCGTCGTCGCCGAATATCCCCGGAGCTGCAGGGAACTGGGCCGGATCGTTCTCGACATCGCCGCGCAGACCAACATTGGAAATCTGCTGCGCAATCGACTTTGCCCGGCGGCGACGGTTGGAAACAATCCGGACCGGCTGGTCCCGCTGCTGAACCAGATTCTCGCGGCGCTCCGAGAGTCGGCGGGATCCTTCACGTCTCCGCTGCATGGCCGTTCCGGTAGCGGAGCGGAATCAGACGGAGCGTCGCGCGATCCGCGCCTGAATCTGCCGTGCCAGCCGGCCATCTTCTTGCACACCATGCTCGTGCTGGAGGAGCGCCGGGAATGGCTGAGACACTGCTTCAATTTCGAAAACCAGTTCTCGGGTCCGACGGATCGGTCTACGAAGCGCGCGCCTGCGGCGGACCGAGAGACGATGGGATGTGGGAAGGCTGGGTTGAATTCCTGCCGATTGACGGCGGTGCGCCCGCACGAACCGGTCGCGAGACGACACAACCGAATCGTGTCGACACGGAGTACTGGGCGACAGGCCTCAGTCAGGTGTATCTGGAAGGCGCACTCGGCCGGGCGCTCGACGCGCCGATCACTCACCTGACCTCGCCGCAGCCGTCGGTGTTTCCGATGCGGACTCCACGCAACGACCGGCCGGTCCAGAGCGTGCTCGATCCTTTTTCGGTGTACGAGAAGGGCGAGTCGCTGCTGCGGACGCAGCTTGGAGCACTCTCGGCGTGGCATCTCGTCAACATCATCACCGCATACGAGCTGAGCGAAGAATCCGTCGCCACGTTGAACCGCCGGTCGACGGCAGCGTTGATCGACACGATCGTGCACCGCGTGCGCGTCGAGAGCGAGGCGCCCCGATCGGTGAGGCGGGCGTGATCGCTAGGCCGTCCACGCGGCTGACGGACGGCCCCTCCAGTACCACACGATCAGATCGACTGCCGGCGGATCCGCGCCGAGCTCGCGCAGGCGCGCGGCGTTCTGGCCGCGATGCCACTGACTGTGCATCGCGCACTGCGTGAGCGCCTGCTCCCGCGTCAACGACAGCGGCGGCTCCCTGAACCAAGGCACCTCGATCGTCTCCTCGAGCCAGTGAGGCGCGAGCCCGCCGAGAAAACGTGCCACTTCCTCGTGATACTCGCGCGTCGCCGACTTCAGATCGGCGAGTGAGGGATAGTCCTCGGGCTTGGTGATCGTCAACGGTGACTGGCGATCGCCGACCAGCCACTGAAACGCACGCTGTACGAGGTTGATGTGATGGAGCCGCGTGCGGAGCGCCTGATCCGCCGCGGCCGGCGGATGCGCTTCGATCGCGCGCCAGTGCTCGGCGTCCGCCCATTGCTGGTGGCCGTAGAGATCGCGCAGCAGTGAAGTCATCGCCAACGATTATCCTCCCGCGTTACTTCCTCACTGCATCGCCGCCAGGATCGTGCTCGCGATCAGCCGGCAGGCGCTTCGCGACGGTCGACTGATCGCAGAAAGTTCAACCGTTGCGATTGCGGGCGTGGCAGTAACTGCAGCGGTTCGACGCCGCTTTCGCGGAATTCCGCGTGTTTCTGCATGGCCCTTGCGTTGCACTCCGCCGCGGCCATGGACCCACAAGACTTCGATCGGATGATCGCGCGCGCTCGCGATCCACGGCTCATCCCCGGCATCTACAACTACTGCGATGGACGCTGTCCGCGGTGCGCGTTCACCGAGCGGTGCCTCGTCTTTCTCGAGAACGTCGGCGACAGCGCCGAACACCGCGCAGAGGACGCGACTGCTGACGACGTGGAGGTGTCGCTCGAAAGAACGATCGCGATGCTCAGCGAGATCGCACGGCGCGAAGGCGTCGACCTGAGCGCGCTCGCCTGCGAGCCCGATCCCGATCGAGCGCGCGTCATGCTCGAGCACGAACGCGATCCGCTCGTCGCCCACGCACGCGACTACAGCACGATTGCGTGGCGCGTCAGCCGGGCCCTTGCTCCCGTGATCACCGCCCGTGGAGACCAGCCAGTGATCGACGCCGTGCAGACGATCGAGTGGTTCTCGTCGCGCATCGCGGCAAAGCTGTATCGCGCCGTGTGCGGCGTCGCCGACGCATGGCAGGCCGACGACGACGTCCAGACCGACTACGACGGTTCGGCCAAGGCGGCGTTGATTGCGATCCGGGAGTCGCGCGCCGCGTGGGCGACGCTGATGGAAGCGGGCAAGGCGACCGCCGACGGCGTTCCCGCTCGCGCGGCGAATGCGCTCGACGAGCTCGAGGCGGCGGTGCGCGTCCGGTTTCCGCGCGCCGAGCAGTTCGTCAGGCCCGGCTTCGACGAACCGGCCGTCGCCGCCGGGGCGCCGGCGACGCTGCCGCCGTGGGCGCGACGGCCGGTACGGTCCGGCGGAGGCGAGCGGTGAACGCGCAGTTTATCGCGATCGCCCGCGACCCTCGGGTCATCCCCGGCGTTCATCACTACTGCGATGAGTGGTGCGACTACTGCTCGGTCACCACGCGCTGCCTCGCGTATCGCTGCACGGAACAGGTGAGAAGGAGCCGCGGCCGTCGACCGACCGATCCGACGTTCGCCTCCGTCGAGGAGGCAGTGTCATTCACGCGTGAGATATCGGCGATCGAAGGCATCCGCACCGACGAGCTCGACGCGCTGCTCTCGCATCCACCGGGGCAGTCCGGTGTGGAGACAAGCGATCCGCTCGCCGAGCTCGCATGGCAGTACGCCGAGCGCGTCACGGTCCTGATGGGGCCGGTCGCGCTGCAGTGGGCGCTGGAATTGCGCACGCGGTCGCCAGGCGGTCCGAGGCCGTCCGAGACGCTGATGTGGTACCACCTGCGCATCTACACCAAGGTGTTCCGCGCGCTCGTCGCGCGTGAGACGCATGCCGGAGGCGCGTTGTCCGACGAGGCGCGCGGCTGCGGAAAGGTGGCACTGGTCTCAATCGATCGCTCCCTGGACGCGCTCGCGAGCCTCACGGACGCCTTCGCGCAACGCGATGCGTGCGAACTGCGGGGCCTGCTCACCGCCCTGCGCGACGGGTTGGAAGCGAGGATTCCGGACGCGAGGGCCTTCGTGCGCGTCGGCATCGACCAGCCGGCGGCGTGCGCTTGACCGATATAATCCCGTCGTGCGCAAGAAGAAGGCACGGCGGACCAACAAAGCGGCCACAAAGGCGCGCTCGATGCGGTCGCTCAGGGTGACGGGCGCCTTCCGGTCGTTCGTCCTCGATCAGCTCGGCGACCTCGGCGACGTCACTGCACGGTCGATGTTCGGCGGCGTGGGTCTCTACGCCAACGGCGTGTTCTTCGGGCTGATCGCCCGCGATACCCTGTACCTGCGAGTGGGGGACGCGAACCGCGCCGACTACGAGCGCGCGAAGACGAGGCCGTTCAAGCCGTATCCCGGCCGGACCAGCTCGATGCGATATTACGCAGTGCCGACCGACGTGCTCGAAAGCGCGCCGGAGCTCGCCACGTGGGCGCGCAAGGCGCTCGCGGTGGCGACCGCCGGTTAATCGGTGCCGGCGTAGGTCGAAACCCACACCGGAAACAGCGCGCGAAACGTCTCTTCCACCGTGCGTGCGAGCGTCGATCGATCGCGCATGACGGCGGCGGCCTCCGGTCGCTCGAGGAACAGCCACCGGCCGACGAATACCCACTCGATCGCCGCGGCATTGCGACAGTTGATCAACCAGTCGACCGCCTGCGGCGGCTGCAGCGTCTGCGACGGCGCGTCCGGGCCGGCCTGAAGGAAGCCGCCGTTGGCGCCCATCCAGCGCGCCAGCTCGGTCCGCCACGACTTCGCCACAGTCCGCTGAAAGCGTTCGAAGTAGTGCAGCACCTGTTCCTGCCCGCCATCGCGATCGGGATCGCGGCCGCTGCTCGCGGCATTGAAGCCGATCCCGATCCGCATGCAGCTCGGCATCCGCGGCGGCGTGAACCAGCCGAGGCTGAACTGCGGCTCCCAGCGGCCGCCGTGATGAAACGCGTAGATGTGGCCGGGCCCGCCCGGATGGCAGCTGTTCGCGTGGTAGACCTTGGTGCCGGCCGCGCCGTTGCGCTGCCGCGCCTCGACGATCCGCGCGGCGATCGAGGTGGCGTTGATCGCGTCGAACAGCAGTTCGATGCGTGAGCGCAGCGCGGCGCACGCGTCGGCCGGGGGGTGGGTCTCGAGCACGGCGAACTCGCGCGTGGTGAAGCCGGTGGTGGCGCGCTCGGCGGCGGTCGGCGTCATCGCGCGGCGTTTGCGCACTTCGTTCAGCAGGTTGGTCGCGACGGTGTTCGAGGGGTTCAGCGACAGCGCGGTCCGCAGCGCCTCGATCGCCTGGTCGAAGTGCCGCTGCTCCATCAGGCAGCGCCCGAGCCGGGTCCAGGCGCGGTCGTTGTGCGGCGCGAGCTCGACAATCGCCTGGTTGACCTGCACGGCCTCGTCGCCGAAGTCGCCGTTCTTCATCAGCCCGACCGCGCGGGTCTCGAGCCGCACTGCGTCATCCATCGAAGCCTCCTGTGCACGTCCGTGGCGCTTCAGGAATCGTAAACGATCGGCCAGGCGCGCGTTTTCGCCGCCGCGATGTTATGCTTCGCGACACCGAGGCGTGCGATGAATGTCCTGCTGCTTTCGATGCCGGACTCGTTCGAGCACATGCCGGCTGTGGCGATCCGTATTCCGAACGGTGCGCTCGCGTCGCTCGCCGGCAATGTCGATCCGCATCACCGTGTCTTCGTCGCCGACCTGATCCTGGTCCAGGGATCGGTCCGGGCGACGGTGTCGCATCTGGTCCGCGAGATCGAACCCGACGTCGTCGGCCTGTCGGTGATGACGTTCCAGCGCGGCACGGCGCTGAAGCTGGCGCGGCTGGTGAAGCAGGTGCGGCCGCATGCGCGCATTGTCGTCGGCGGCTACGACCCGAGCCTGGCTCCGGAGGCCTACGTCGGACTGCCGGAGGTCGACTTCATCGTGCGCGGCGAAGGCGAGCAGACGTTCTGCCAGCTGCTGCGCGTGCTCGAGGGCGGCGGAGACACGTCTGCGGTGGCCGGGCTCTACGGCAACGCGCCGCGGCCGATTGCCGTGCTGCGGACGTCGCCGCCGCGGCTGCCCAACCGGGCGGCGCGGATCCTGCGCGGCTACACGCTGCTCGGCCGGGCCGTCGACGTTGTCGAGACGTCGCGCGGCTGCACCTACGACTGCAGCTTCTGCTCGATCATCGAGATGCGCGGCCGCAACTTCCACCCGTATGCGATCGACCGCGTCCTCGCCGACATCGCCGACGCGCGGGCGCACGGCGCCGAGGCGATCTTCCTCGTCGACGACAACATCACGTTGAACGTCGCGCGGTTCGAGGAGCTGTGCCGGGCCATCGTCGACGCAGGCTTTTCCGATCTCGACTTCATCGTGCAGGCGATGACCGCGCCGCTCGCGCAGCATGGCGCCACGCTGGCGCCGCTGATGCGGCGCGCCGGCTTCCGCTACGTCTTCCTCGGCATCGAGAACATTGTCGAGGACGACCTGAGGTTTCTGCGGGCGGCGGCGAAGAACGCGCGGCGCGAGGGCGGCCGGACGGTCGGGAACGCGAGCATCGCGGCGATCGAGCATCTGCACCGCAATGGCATGTTCGTGGTCGGCGGGCTGATCGTCGGCAACCCGGACGACACGCGGGAGTCGATCGAAGCCAACCTGGCGTTCGCGCGCGAGTACATCGACTGGCCGTACATCCAGCATCCGACTCCGTATCCGGCGACGCCGATGACGGCGGAGTTCCGCGCCCGCGGCCTGATCGTGGACGAGAATCCGAACCACTACGACGGCACGACGGCGGTGGTGCGCACCGAGTATCTCAACGCCGACGATCTCGAGTTCATGCGCTGGCGCGTCGAGCGCTGGATCAAGCTGCGCCACTTGCCGGCGGCGCTGCTGCACAGCCCGGCGTTCGTGCTGCGCCACTGGCGGGACATGCTCGGCCACACGTTCGCGGGTACCACTTTGAAGTCGCTGATCGGCCTGGAGAGCGCGCGGGACGTGTTCGAGCGCTACCGGGCGTCGCGGCGACGCGACCGCGAGCGGGTCGTGGCGTGACGGTACAATTAAGAATTAGGAAGTAAGAATTAAGAATTCGTGACTCCTAGTCAGAGGTCACGAATTCTTAGTTCCAAATTCCAAATTCTTAATTGCTGTACACACAAAAGCCCGCGAGTCGTGAGACTCGCGGGCTTTGATGTTTCAGCGAATTAATGCCGGCAGCGACCTACTCTCCCATACAGTTTCCCATACAGTACCATCGGCGGTATCAGGCTTAACTTCCGTGTTCGGAATGGGAACGGGT
>DATFWL010000163.1:0-5674 GCA_035259385.1 Vicinamibacterales bacterium
GTTGCGCTGCAACTTATGAGGTCATTTCAATAGCCACTCTTCGGCGGCTTTGAAGTCCGCAAACACGTCGACACTTACGCCTCGATTCCGAGCCACTAGAGTGCCAAACTTTTGCGGGTCAATTTGCTCTGGCCTGCAAAAGAAAGCGACTTTTATTCTGTGAATCGCGAAAATCTGACTTTTTTCCCCAAGGAGGAATCGATCAAGAGTAGAAGCTTTTACATCCTGATGTCGGGACGCTTTTCATAAAACATAGTCAAGCTTGAATTTTGTCTGCACCGACAGCGCGGCAAACAAGGTTTTATCCTGTTGAACTAACGCGATGACTGCGGCAATCAAACTCAATTCACATCGATAACTTGCCTCGACACGCCAATTTGCAATAAGTGTCCCGGCATCAGATAAGGCTCACGATTCTACGCGGTACGCCACTCGGAGGCGAGAGCGAGCGGGCCTTTTTGGCTTTTTTCACGCTCGTTTCCCGCAAGCACACTGTGCCGCTGCCATTGATTCGGGGCATGCCTGTGAAGTCGGCTACGGGTATTTGGAAGTGGGCGATGCTGAAAGTTATTGCGAAGGCGGAGAAAGCGATTCCGACGACCATGATGGTATCACTCCGCCCTTGACGCCGCCGGCGGTACGCTGCTATTGTTTCAGTAGCAATGAATGCTACCCTTTATGTAGCAATGCGGAAAGGACAGGACGTGGCAACGCGGAAAGGACAGGACGTGGCAACGCCCAGACCGGGCCGGCGCGTACGAGGATCGACCACAGGTCGGCCGATTATGGCCTTGCTCGACTTGCTCGGTCGGCGCTGGGCTCTGCGGATCCTGTGGGAGCTTCGTGCGGGCGCGCTCACATTTCGCGCGCTGCAGGACGCTTGTGGCGGGACGAGTCCGACGGTGCTCAACAAGAGGATGAAGGAACTCGGCGACAGCGGCCTGATCGACCTCGGAAGTGATGGCTATGCACTGACGCCGCTTGGTCACGAGCTCCGCGAGGCGATCATGCCGCTTATCCAGTGGTCGACGCGTTGGGCGCGGTCACTCGCCAAGCGGCGAGGGAGCCGCTGACAGAGAAATCGCGTTTGTGAAAGGAGTGTCATGCCCATCGCTCAAGCTCCGGCCGATTGGTCGAAGGAATGGTTCGAGATCGACGATGCGACGTACTTGAACACTGCGGCTGGCTCGCCGCTGCCCCGTGTGGCTGTCCGCGCCGTGCAGGCGTCCCTCGAGGCAAGCCAGTCACATCGAATCACCGACAGTCTGTACTTCGACGTGCCAAATCGGCTGCGAGCCAGTCTCGCGAAGCTGATCGGAGGCAAGCCGATCGAAATCGCGCTCACCACCGGCGCGAGCACGGGCATGTCGGCGTTGTCGCACCTGCTCGACTGGAGTCCGGGCGACGAGGTCATCACGACGAAAGGCGAATTCCCTCTGCAGTATGCCACGTGGAAACCGATGGAAGAACGGGAGGGTATTGCGCTCAAGATCGTCACGGCTCGTGACCACTTCATCACCGCGGACGATCTTATCGACGCGATCACACCGAGAACGCGCGTGGTCTCGGTAAGCCACGTGCGCTTTGACGACGGCTCGCTGTTGGACGCCGCTCGCGTTGCGGCCGCCTGCCACGCGGCTGGCGCCGTGCTCGTTCTCGACGTGAGCCAGTCGTGCGGCGCGGAGCCGCTGGATGTTGACGAGCTGGGCGTCGACTTTCTGGTGTGCGCCGGATACAAGTGGCTTCTCGGTCCGTACGGCACGGGTTTTTTCTGGGCGCGGGGCAATCACCTGGCGAAGGCCCGCCGAGGGCCCTTCAATTGGGCGGCCCAAGACTCCGATACCTTTTCGACGCTGAACTTTGTGGACCCCGAACCGTCCCAGAGCGCGAAACGGTGGGACGCAGCCGAATCTCACACACTCTTCAACCTTAACCTGACCGCGATGGATGCCGCGGTGGACCTCGTGCTGCGATTCGGACCTGCGCGGGTGCGCGAACACAATCGCGCGTTGATACAGTTGTTGTTCGACAGCCTGCCCGAACGCTGCATTCCGGCAAGCCCGCTGGATCCTGCGCAACGCGGGCCATACGGATGCTTCACCGGCCAGACGCGGGACGACACCGTCGATCTCTATCGACGCCTGCGGAACGAGAAGGTCGTCGTCTCCATGCGCGAAGGGCGGATTCGCGTCTCGCCGCACTTGTTCAATTCGACGCAGGACATCGCCTGTCTCATTCGGGCGCTGGGCACATGACGCGGCGCATGCAGACAACCGATCGCCATGGCGCACGCGTTGATCCGCTTGCGCCACCATTCCCGGCTGAACTCCAAGCGGTATTCGACAAAATCATGCCGCCCGGCGTACCGCCGCTCGTGTTGTTCACGACGCTTGCCCGCGTGCCGCGCGTGTACGATCGATTTCGCGCCGGCTCGCTCCTGGACCGCGGTCCCTTGACGTTGCGGCAACGCGAAATCGTGATCCATCGCACGTGCGCGCGTTGCGGTTGCGCATACGAATGGGGCGTTCATGCGGCATTCTTCGCCGAACGCACCGGCCTGACCGCGGAACATCTGCAGTCGACAGCGTGTGGCAGTGCCGACGATCCTGTATGGTCGAATGATGAACGGCTGCTGATCGGGCTGGCTGACGAACTCCACGACGCCGCCGGACTGTCAGAGGACCTGTGGAACGCGCTGCGAGCAAAGTACAGTATCGAACAAATCCTAGAACTGATCGCGCTCGCTGGCTTCTACCACACGGTGTCGTTTTTCGCGAACGGCCTGAGACTGCCGCTGGAGCCGTTTGCGGTCGCGTTTCCCACCAGAAGGACGTGATCAGGGCAATGAGTGTTGATCCCTCTGACCTGCTTCCAGAGTCGGCGTTGCCCGCCGTGGCGGAGATTGAAAACGACGCGACCGACCGCGCGCTTCCAGCGGGGCCAGCGACGATCGGCTGGGAAATTCTGGAACAATGCCCCGAATGCGCTGAAATCTACGTCCCGGTAGGCGACTCCGCGCTTATCCGTGGCGTCGCCGCGGCCGTCCACGCGAGGCGACCCACTGTTCGCGTGATCGGGGTACAGGCGGAGGCGGCGCCTTCTTACTATCTGTCGTGGCGTCAAGGTCGCGTAGTCACGACGGAGACGTGCAACACGATCGCCGACGTTGTCCATAGCAAAAACTTCGTCTCCCAGCATTTTCATAAGTTTACAGTCATGGGCTGAATACTTGCTTCGCTGAAAATGGAGCCGGACGTTAACGGTTAACCGGACGTTATTAACTGCCCACTTGGGGCCGGATCGAGTTTTCAGTAGGGACAGTGGCCCGCGCCATCCGCATAATTCATGTTCGACGGCTCTCAATACTATTCATGATGCCCAAGCGCTTTTATCTTCTTTTAGCTCTACTCGTGACACATTCTGCAGGCTCGCATATTCGCCACGCAGGGATGAATAGTCCTGTTGAGGTGGTAGTGGCCATTCAGTCTCGAGGTCACCTACCTCCGCCCCTTGAGGCCAAGGACTGTGGGGCCCCAAAGGACAAACGCGAACTTCCGAACGACAGATTTGCGCGAAAGGGCGGCAGGTTGACGGAGGCGTCCGTGAGCTTCGACCGAAACTTACTAACTGTAGAAGGAATTGAACAGGGCCGCGATCTGAATCGCTATGAGAGGCTTGACGTTGCTGATCCACGGCCCAGGTCTGTCGCCGAAAGGAATGTCCCGATTACTTTCCGCGCTCGATCTTTCTTATGGGAGCACTGGCGGGATAAGAAGCCTGGTTATCTGACAATAACCGCCAGCAGTGTCGATGCAACTAGCACCGCGCACATCTTTGTTGAAGAGGACGAAAAGGGACGGTGGCGTGTGGCCTGGCGTTTCGTCCTTCATACTGGGCATATCGCCGACTTGCCCACGTATTATGGTGTTGAATGGGTTAGGCCTGCCGGCTGGAACGAACCTGGCTTGCCGCTGCGTCCCGGGGAGAAACCTGATCCAAAGAAACACGAGTTAGAATTCCGCGATAAATGCGGCGAAGTTGAAAAATCCCTCTAGCGCCCCATCCTACGCCTCATTTGCCGAAATCCGGGATCAAGCCCAGTTCCAGAAGGGACACCGATGATCTCTGTTCTCTACAGATGTCCCTACTCCATACGCAATGCCACAGCCGGGTCAATGCGCATCGCACGGCGGCCAGGCAAGTAGCAGGCCGCCAGCGCTGTCACTAGCAGCAGCGCCGCCACGGCCGCGTATGTAAGAAAGTCGAACGGCTTGATTTCGAAGAGTAGTGTCGCGAGATAGCGAGACAGCCACCACGCTCCTACTGAGCCTAGCCAGATCCCCAACAACGCGGGCCGCATTCCTTTACTGATCGTCATCCGCAGTATGCTGCCGGCGCTTGCGCCGAGCGCCATGCGGAGCCCGATCTCCGAGGTGCGGCGGCTCATCGAATACGAAAGCACGCCGTAGATGCCTGTGGTCGCCAGCAGGAGCGCGAGCCCGCTGAAAACTCCCAGCAGAATGGCGTTGAATCGTTGGGGAGCGACGGAACGGGTTACCACTTCCTGAAATGATCGAATGTCGGTGACGGGAAGGTTTGGATCCAGGTCGGCGACGATCGATCTCACTACCGGAGCCAAGTCTTGAACGCTCCCACTGGTGTGCGCCACAAACTCGGTCGCCAGCGCGTTACGGCCATACGGAAGATAGACAGTGAGGGTCGGGTCGGAAGTCAAACCACGTTCGCGACTGTCCCCCACCACGCCGATCACTTCGGCGTCCCAGTCGCTCTGTCTCTTCCAAAGGTTCACGTGTTTGCCGACGGGATCTTCATTGGGGAAGATTAGCTTCGCCAACCGGTCGCTGATCATCACTCGTCGCGCCGGGACCGGTTGGCCGCGCTCGGCCCACACAGGTTTGTCGTTCTCATTGAAAACTCTGCCACTGAGCAGTGGCAGCCCGACTGCTCGAAAGTAACCGGGCGTAACGACGCGCCATCCGGCCCAGGGTGGTCGTCGATCCGCTGTCTGCGAGCTGGAATCGATGCCCATTCCCGGATCTCCTCCCTCCACAGGGCGATTGCCGACCGCCCCGACCGCTATCACTCCAGGAACGGCAGACAGGCGCTCGAAAAAGCGATCCATGAACCGTTTCCCTACGCCGTCCTTCCAATAGGCATCCTGCATATTCACGGAAAATACCAGGCGATTTTCGGTTTGGAATCCATGGTTCACTTTCATCAACTGACTGAAACTGCGGATCAGGAGTCCGGCGCCCACGAGAAGGAGAAACGAGAGCGCGATCTCGCCTGTAACCATCGCGGCTCGCAGTCGCCCCTGTCCGCGACTTCCTTTCTGGCCATCGCTCTCGCGAAGCGCGGCGGCGACTCCGCTACCCCACCCCTGCAAGGCCGGAGCGAGGCCCGATAGCAGCCCGGTAAGCGCGGCTGTACCTGCCGCGAAACCGAGCACCCAGAGGTTCAGGCTGGCGTCCGCCAGCCGTGGAATGCCGGAGATTTCCAACGACTGCATCACACGCAGAGCTCCGTAGGCCAGCGCCAGACCGAGCGCAACTCCGAATCCGCTGAGCAGGAGCGCCTCCATTATCACGAAACGCGCCAGTCTCGCGCGGCTCGCGCCCAGTACCATGCGCACCGCAATCTCCCTCTGACGCGC
>DATFWL010000164.1:0-3344 GCA_035259385.1 Vicinamibacterales bacterium
GCGCCGGGTAGCGGCAGGGTGGACAGGAAGGTTGCGCCCTGGCCGAAATCGCGCGAAGCCCAGATGCGTCCTCCGTGAGCTTCGACGATCGAACGGCAGATCGAAAGTCCCATACCCATCCCGTCGGACTTGGTGGTGTAGAACGCGTCGAACACGCGCTCAACACTGTCCGGGCTCAGTCCGGGGCCGGAGTCTCGCACCGCGACGAGGACCCCACCCACATCTTTCGCGGTGCTGATGAGCAGCTCTCGCGACCCGTCGCTGACACTGCTCATCGCTTCGACAGCGTTGATGATCAAGTTGAGGATGACCTGTTGCAGCTGGACTCGATCTCCTTGAATGGGCGGCAGGCCCTCCGCGAGCTGCGTCCGCACCGAGACGTTGTTCTTCACCGCTTCGCCATGAGTCAGGCCAATGACCTCGAGGATCGCTGCGTTGATCTCGAAGGTATCCTTCCGTGGCGGCGCCTTCTTGACGAGAGCACGGATCCGGCCGACGACATCAGCAGCTCGATGGCCGTCGGCGACGATTTGATCGAGTGACTGCCGGACCTCCTCCAGATTCGGCGGCTGGGCGTTCAGCCATTGCAGGGCCGCAGAGGCGTTGTTGATTCCCGCCGTGATCGGCTGCATGACTTCATGGGAAATCGAAGCCGCCAACTGCCCCATCGCTGTGACCCGATTGACGTGCGCGAGTGTCGCCTGCGCCTCGCGCAATGCCTCCGAGGCCTGTCTGAGTTGGCTGGTCCGTTCGTCGACACGTTTTTCGAGCTCCTTATTGAGGTGCGTGAGCTCGGCCTTGGCTCGCTTGAGCGCGGCGCTTTCGACGACCTCCCAATTGCCGTGTCGCCTTGCGAGGACAAACTGGTGTGTACGCACCACATCCAGGACTTGAGGAGCTCCGCACGCCGCAAGCGGATAGGTGCACAGCACGGCGAGGCGCTGATTGCCGATGACCTCGTTGAGACCATCTTCATAGGCGCAAAAGTGTGTCCAGTCCTTCTTGGTGAGCCAGGTCGTATCCCCGGTCACTCGCATGCCGGGGTAGCCCCTGGCCGACACGCGAGCGAGCTTTTCGTACCACGCCGCTGTGAGTCGCTTGCCATCGAACGCGCCACCCTGGAGAAACCAGTCGCGCGCCGACGCGATCTCTAAACGGGAATCAGCGAGGTATCGATCAAGGCCAGGTACGGCGTTTTTCAACGCATCTCTGGCGTCGTCGACGGTCAACGGCTCTGCGACGATCCACAGGCAGTACTCCTCGCGTTCCAACCCCGATTTGCAGTATGAGATCAAGGTGTCGACGAGATCGTCTTTCGTCTCGTAGAAAAAACAAAAGTGGGCACCCCAGGCGACCATGTCACCAACGACGTCAATACCGGTCGGCTGCGTCTCGCTTGCCATCGGCGTGACCTCGTACTCTTCCTTCTCGTTTCAGACACCGTGAAGGGCAGCGACAACGGCAGCTTTCTTCGGTTGTCGTCGCGCGCATCCTTCCCCTTGAACGGCGGCGGCCTTTGATATCTCCTTTCCGGGTTTCTTCGGGCGTCGTCACAATCCGTTGTCACTCGATTCGCCGATCGTCAGCCCAACGCTCGCCACGCATCGGAGTGCGATGCCAACTGGACGAAGGTCCAAGTCCAGTCACCGCCGGTCCAGTCACTGCCAACTGGGCGAAGGCTATACCTAACAACCCATTCACGTCACGCGTGGCCTCCCAGAGGCTGTGACCCCGTAATGTCCGAATATTCGGCCGAGCTGGCTTTCGTCGACGCGCCGAGGGAGGACGGTAAGCTCCGTGGATGACTGCCGACGTGCCACGCGTACGGCTTTTGCTCGTGTCCCTCGAGGGATGGATGAATCGCTATCAACACCACGTGATCGAATGCCTCGTAGGACAGTAAGTCCAGAAATGTAAACGCCAACGGTCGCGTCCACAATTCAAACGTGCCCGCGATCTGAACCATCGAATTTCAAGCTGCGTGTTTTAGTCGCGTGCCCTGTTGCGGCTATGCTGCTGTGCAACTGCGCGAGCACCCTGGCGAAAACGTGATCGTGACTCAAATGAGGGTTTGCGCCGTGCCGGACGCCGACTATTACGTAACCGGCGAGTGTCGGCTGACATCTGAAGCAGAGAGGCGATCTGGCGGTCTGGGTGCGCCAAGCGCTGAGTTAGTTCGTGATGGGAGCCTGCCGCTTTTGGAGGTGCAGCGATGACAACGAGGGCTTTGACATCATTCGCCATCGTCGATGACGAAGGCTGATTTTTTCCTCGTCGCCGCGTCCGCCTACGTAGCGCATTCCCACTCGCTCATTTCAGATTGTCTCGCTGCTGGGCCGAGAGTATCGGCGTCGGTCGTTGGTAGATCATGAAACGCAATCCTGATCGGGAGGAGATGTAGCCATGGCGATGATGAAAGTGGCGCAGGTCCCGAAGGCAGGCGCGGACTTCCAGATCGTCGAGCGGGAGGTGCCCCAGCCGGGATCTGGGCAAGTGAGGATTCGCGTCCAGGCGTGCGGAGTCTGCCACAGCGATGTCCTCGCCAAGGAAGGCGGCTGGCCGGGCCTGGTATACCCTCGCGTGCCCGGGCATGAGGTGGCTGGCGTGGTCGACGAAGCCGGCCCGGGTGTGACGCACTGGACGAAGGGGCAGCGAGTTGGCGTTGGCTGGCATGGCGGTCAGGATGGGACTTGCTTGGCCTGCCGCCGCGGTGACTTCGTGAATTGCGCCAACTTGAAGGTTCCAGGACTTAGCTACGACGGCGGTTATGGGGAGTACATGATCGCGCCCGTCGAAGCGCTCGCTCGGATGCCGGAGTCACTCGACCCGGCGGAAGCCGCGCCATTGCTCTGTGCGGGGGTCACGACCTTCAACGCCCTTCGCCACAGCGGCGCCCTGCCGAGCGACCTAGTGGCCGTCCAGGGAATCGGTGGGCTTGGCCATCTGGGAATCCAGTTCGCCCAGAAGTTCGGCTACCGCGTCGCGGCCATCGGGCGGGGACCCGACACTGCGGCCCTCGCGAGAAAACTCGGAGCCAGCGTATACATCGACAGCGTCGCGACGAACGCTGCGGCGGAATTGCAGAAACTCGGCGGAGCCCGCGTGATCCTGGCCACTGCGCCAAGCGGCAAAGCGATGTCGTCGCTGGTCGACGGACTCGGAAGCAACGGCAGACTGATTGTGGTCGGGGCGTCGACGGACGCCATCGAAGTGACGCCTTCTCAGTTGATCTTCGGAAACCGGACTATTCGGGGGTGGGCCTGGGGGATCGCGACCGACTCGGAGGATACGCTGCGCTTTGCGGAACTGACCGGGGTGCGGCCGATGATCGAGCGGTATCCGTT